>CAJPSG010000269.1 GCA_905373195.1 Kingella oralis | reverse complement strand
TGCAAATATTGGGCAGCCTGAAACGCTTATCCGCGCTTCTTACGGCTTGCTGGCATGGTGGACGATGGGATGGATGGGGCGATACGCCATTGCTGCGCCGTGGTGAAATCTGTTTTCAGGCTGCCTTTGCTTGCAAGTTATTTGGCGATGAGCCGTCGCCGCTCCATAGCAGAATTTATTTTCAGGCTGCCTCTGGTGCTGATTAGGCAGCCTGAAACGGTGTGCAACCCTATTTTCAGGCTGCCTTTGTGGCTTGATAAACATTTTGAGATAGTCTGAATTTTTGCAAAACCCTAGTGGCAGCCTGAAACCCTATAAGGCTAAGGCAGCCTGAAAACCAAAATCCGCATCGTGTTTCACCCGAAACAAAATGCGGATTTTTTATTTACGCTTGTTCACGCGATAACGTGCGGATGGCGAGGTTTAGAACTTCCACCCCAAGCCTACGTTGGCGGCGCGTTTGTTGCGGTATCGCCCGTTTTCATACACACCGTTGAGGTACACATTTAGGTTGTCGGTGATGTGGTAGCGGGTGCCCACGGTGAGGGCGATGTTGGGGCGGTGCCCTGAATACGATTCGCGCACGTTGGTTTTGATGCCACCGTAGTTGGCGGTGTAGCGGGTTTTGCCGTTGAGGATTTCGCGCAGTTTCAAGCCTACGTTGAGCGTCCATTTGCCTTTTTCGTCGATTTTCCACAAGCCATCCACGCCGAGGGTGGCGCTGGTTTCGTGGGTTTTCACGTTGTCGGCGGATACTAAATCTGCGCCGTAGCGGTTGAGGGCGTAGTCCAAGCCGTTGATGCGGGCGTGTTGCAGGCTGATGCTGGGCATGATGCTGAAACGGTCAAAGTTGAACACTTTGCCTGCGGCAACGCCGAAGAGATATTGGTTGCCTCGGTCTGAATCTAGGCTGGTTTTGGCTTTGAGAAAGTCCACGCCAAGCATGGCGGACAGCCAGTAGCTGCCTTGGTTAAAGGTGTACGCGCTTTCCAAGCCTACGCCGCGTGTGGTGATTTTTTTATCCAAGCCACCGTAGCTTTCTGTCCATTTGTGCGATAGGTTGCTCATTTGCACGGCAAAGCCGTGTTTGCCGTCTGCGCCAAAATGGCGGGCTAAGCCAAGCGATTGGCTGTAATCTTTGCTTTCGCCGTGGATGCTTGCCATGTGGCGGGCGTGGGAGGTGCCGTAGCCCGTGTCCACCCACATCGTGCCTTCTGGGTTGGACATCAGGGCTTGTTGCATGGTTTTGTCGCTGCGGGCGACTTTTTCGTTTACGGTGTGTTCTTGCGCGTGGCGGACGGTTTCGGTGCTTAATCCAAACACGGTGCGGTTGAGCGCACGGCTGGTGAGCAGTTCTTGGGCGATGTCTGCACCTGCCACGGGTTTATCGTTGGTGGGCATGGTGTAGCCGTAGGTTACGCTGTTGCCCAGTTTGCTGGCATCTAGGCGGTCTAGCAAGCCATCGAGGATGGAGATGGTTTTGTCGCGCCCTGTGTAGCTGGTTTGGTCGCGCAATACGTCGCCGATTTGCTGACGCGAGGTGGTTACGCTGACTTGGTTGTTGCTGATGTTGTAGCTGTTGTTAATCAGCTCGCCCAGTTGGCTGGCATAGCGCACGGCAAAGCCTGTTTTGTTGCTGATGCCTTGCTCGGCGTTGAGCAGGATTTCGGTGTTGCCTTGGCGGGTTACATAGCCTTGTTTTACGCCTGTGAGCGTGAGGCTGCTGTTGGCTAAATTGGCTGTGCCGCTGATGTTGATGTGGGTGCCGATGGCTTGGTTAATGTTGCCGTTTTGGTTATTCAGGCTGCCGTTGATTTGCAGATTGGCTTGATTTACTTCCAGCGTGCCTTGGTTGGTTACTGAACCGAGGCGGATGGTGCTGGCACTGTCGCCAATGGTGAGCTTGCCGCCGCTGCCAACAATGTGGTTGGACACGGAATTACCGTTGGCAATCAATTCGCCCGCGCGGATTTCGGTGTTGCCTGTGTAGGTGTTGTTGCCGTTCATCACAAGGATGTCGCTGCCCGTTTTTATCATGCCGCCCGCGCCTGAAATGTTGTTGTCAAAGAAATAGGCGCGTTTTCTGCCTTCTACGTTGAAGGTGTGGGTTTTGTCAAAGCGGCCGTAGCCGTTGAGGCTGGCGGATTCGTTTACGATGCCATGCCCCC
Source organism: Kingella oralis (assembly GCA_905373195.1). Taxonomy (GTDB): domain Bacteria; phylum Pseudomonadota; class Gammaproteobacteria; order Burkholderiales; family Neisseriaceae; genus Kingella_B; species Kingella_B oralis_A. Next base: position 834 of record CAJPSG010000269.1, on the reverse strand, counting down.
ATACGGCATCCACGCCTGCTTCGCCGCGGTCGGTGGCGGTGGTGATGAGGGCGTTTTTGATGTCTTCGTTGGTGAACCAGTCGTAGCGGCTTTTGATGCGGGCGGCTAGGGCGGAAACGTAGGCGGTGGCGTTGGATGTGCCTGCGTAGGTGGTTTTTTCGTTGGTGATGCCGTAGGTAGAGAAGATTTCGGGCGCGGTGATGCACCAGTTTTTAGCCAGTTCACCGCAGGCATTTTCGGTTTTCACGTTGCGCTCTTGGTCGTAGGCGGTTACGGCAAGAAAGCCTTTTTCTAGCTCGGGAGCAACAAGGGGCAGGGCTGCGCCGATGTTGGGGATGTTTTTGTCTTCGTTGCCCGTGGCTTTGAGCACCAATGTGCCACGGTTCACAAATTCGCGGTACAGCGGCAGCAGCAGGCTGCTTCTTAGTTTTTCGTAGTTTTTGCCGTATTCAATGGTAATGTTGTTGCTGGAAACGTTGTCGCCGTAGGAGTTGTTAAGAATATCCACCTTAGTGCCTTGTTCCATGGCAAGCAGCAGGTTGTATAAGCCTGTGGACGTATATACGCTCTCTGGGCTGTTTACGCCTGAATTGATGGCGGTTTGGGGGGCGGCATTCAGGATGATTTCGGTCATTTTGGTGCCATGCCCAGTAACGTCGTTGGAATCAACGAGGTCGTTGGTGTCCACATCTATGACTTTTTTGCTGATGCGGCTGTTGCGGTTGCGCAAGCCTACGCCATCGGTTTTGATGCCTGTGTCCACTAAGCCAACGTATGCGCCGTCGCCGACGACCTCGCCAGCCTCGCCCTAGACATCCTAATCGCCGAACAAAA
>CAJPSG010000268.1 GCA_905373195.1 Kingella oralis | reverse complement strand
ATGCTTACTTAATACCCAAATCAAAGATTTGGACAAAGGGGCAAGGCTGCCTTTTGAAGGATATTTTGCAAGGCGGCAATCATTTGCGTGGGGGTGATTTCTTGGATGTGTTGGTTAAACCAGATGATTTGGGCGTGTTCGCTTTTGGGGTGCCAGTTGGCGTAGTTTTGCGCGTCTTGGCGGTATAGCCCGATGATGGGTTTGTTTAACGCGGCGGCGATGTGGATGATGGCGGTGTCGGGGGTGAGCACGGCTTGGGCATGGCGAATGAGAGCGATGCTGTCGTGAATGGTTTGGGTGGCGGCGTAGAGTGTGGCGTTGGGCTGCTGTTGGCAAAGGGCAACTAGGCTGGGGGTGATTTCGGGGTAGGTGAGCAGGACGAATTTTTGCGCGGGAAAGGCAGCCTGAAAAGCGGTGAGCGTTTGGGCGATGGCTTCTAGGCTAAATCGGCGCGAATTGGCTGCGCCGAAGAAGTTGAGCGCGATGTAGTCTTGCCAACCGTTTTGCTGCAAGAATGTTTGCACGGCAGCTTCGGATGCGGGATTGGTGGGCAGCTCGGGCCGGGTGTTGATGGGGTCAAACCCGAGCAGGCGCAGGGCTTGGGCGTACACATCGGCGAAGTGTTGTTGGGTGTTGCTGATGTTGTGGTTAAACAATTGATAGTCGGCTTTGCCTAGTCCAACGTAATACTTAGCGTTGAGCGCGCGCAGCAGCAGCAAATCGCGCGGGCGCAGCGACAGCGTGGGGTCAATCACGGCATCGTATTGCCCTGCGAGCGATTTGCCGACTTGGTAATAGCTGAGGGTGGATTTGGGCCGAACTTCGTGCAACGCGTCAATATGCGGATTGTTTTCAAACAGTTGCCGATTTTTCGCGCTGCAAATCACGCCAATCTTAATCGCGGGATGGGCGCGTTTGATTTCGCGAAAGGCAAACGAACTCACAATATAGTCGCCAATTTTGCCATCTTGGCGCAAAAACAAAATGGCGCGCAGGTTGTGCGGCTGGGGCACAGGCGCGGCAGCGGGCGCACGGTCTAGCCATGCTTTGCACCAGCGTAGACGCGCGTTGCGCCAATCATTTTTGAGCTGTTTGAAGCGTTGCTTAAACGACATTTTCAGGCTGCCTATGGGTTTACGAATGGGCGGCGATAAAGTCTTGCACGGCTTGTTGCGACACCAGCGCGGCGCATTCCATGTTTTTATCGGCGCGCTTGGCAAGCCCTGCTAACACTTTGCCTGGGCTGCATTCGGCAGATTGGGTGATGCCTTCGCGCACCAGCAGTTGCACGGTTTCGGTCCAACGCACGGGGCTGTATAGCTGGCGAACCAGCGCGTCTTTGATTTGGGCGACATCGTTGTGCGCGGCGACATCGGCGTTGTGAATCACGCGGATTTCAGGCTGCCGCAACGCCACATCTTGCAAGGCAACGGCGAGTTTCTCGGCGGCGGGCTGCATCAAACGGCAATGCGAGGGCACAGACACGGGCAGCAGCAAGGCGCGTTTTGCGCCCGCTTCTTTGGCAGCCGCCATTGCGCGTTCCACGGCGGCGGCGTTACCCGCAATCACCACTTGCCCCACGGAATTGAAGTTCACGGCTTCGCACACGTCGCCTTGCTCGGCGGCGGCGCAAATTTGGCGCACTTGCTCGTCGTCCAAGCCTAAAATCGCCGCCATTGCGCCCACGCCTTGCGGCACGGCGGTTTGCATCAATTCGGCACGCAAGCGCACGAGCTTAACGGCATCGGCAAAATTCAGGCTGCCTGCGGCAACCAGCGCGGTGTATTCGCCCAAGCTGTGCCCCGCCACCACGCTTGGGGTTTTGCCGCCTGCGGCGAGATAGGCGCGATAGGTTGCCACGCCTGCGGTGAGCATTAGGGGCTGGGTGTTTACGGTTTGGCTGATAAGGTCGGCATCGCTGCCGTTCATCATTGCCCAGAGATCTTGATTGAGCGCGGCGGAGGCTTCGTCAAACGTGGCTTTTACTTCGGCGCTGCCGTCAAAACCGTTCATCATATTGAGGCTTTGTGAGCCTTGTCCTGCGAAAAAGAAGGCGAAATTCATGGGATGTCCTTGCGGGTAAAAAAGGGGGTGGATTATAGCAGATTGGGTTTTCAGGCTGCCTTTGGCGCAAAGCATCAGGCAGCCTGAAAATGGATTTAGGCGTGTTTGGGCAATCCAAAGCGGTTGTGCCAATAGGGCAGGATGTAGCGGAACAGGGCGAGGTGGTACGCCCACACCATCAGCGTGGCGGCGAATAAATCAACGGGGAAGTGCGCGCCCAGTTTCACGCGGCTGTATAGCACGGCGGCGGCCCATGCGGCGACCAGCAGGCGGGCGATGAGGCGGGCGGGGTTGCGCCAAGTTTGCGTGAAGCCAACCACCAGCAGCAGCCATGCCACGGAAAATGTGGCGTGTCCCGATGGGAAGGAGTAGCCCAGCTCGTGCTGTTGGTAATCGGACAGGATTTGCTCGTTGGGATTGTGCGGCGTTTGGGCGATGAGTTCGCGTTTTTGCGGTTTTTTGAGCGCGTAGAAGCCTTCGGGGGTGATGTGTTGCTGCTGGGCAAGCTGCACCACATAGGGGCGCGGTTCTTGGAAGAGGGTTTTCGCGCCTGTTTTGATGGCTTGCGTGCCGACAATGGCGCAAATGCACACGGCAATCACGGTGAGCGGGCGGTATTGTTTGCGCACAAAATAGGCGAGGATAAGGGTGAACACGATGGCAAAGCCGATGGCGTAGGGCTGGCTGCCGCCTGTTTCGGTGAGCAGGATAAGGGCGCGGTTGAGCTCGGGCGTTTGGCTGCTTTGGGCGAGCGTCCATGTGTAGCCTGTTGCCCAGAAGCCGATGGGGATAAGCAGCATCAGCAGGGTGTAAAGTGTGAGCGAGATATTGAGATTGGGGTGTTTCATAAGGCAGCCTGAAAATAGGAGAGAGGGTATTTTCAGGCTGCCTATGTGGATTGAAAGATGCGGCGAAAAGGCAGCCTGAAAAGGGGTGGATAGGAAAAACGCGCATTGTAGCAGAGTGGG
>CAJPSG010000267.1 GCA_905373195.1 Kingella oralis | reverse complement strand
TTGGATAATCTATACAAACGTGCTTTGGCATTTGCCCTAATGCGTCGAGCGATGATACGTAAGATGCCTTACTCACGGTTTACCATTCCATGGGAAAAAATAAAACAGTTACGTGATGAAGAATATAGTTATGCCAAATACGGTCGTCGCCGTGCCTATCATAATGAAAGTTTTCAAAATCATTTTTTACAAAATCTTAATGACTATAATCAGGCTATATTTGATAACGGCTGGCAACATCAAGCACTCAATAAAGATGTATTTGATTTATTAAGTCATATTCAAGCAGATGCTGTTTATTTAGATCCTCCTTATACTGGTACAATGAACAATTATTTTGGCTTTTATGGACTACTTGATAGCTATATCACATCGTCAATACGCAAACCATTTAACAATAACTTTATGGATAAAAAACAATCTATCAAATTATTTGAACGTTTGATAATCAGCTTGAAACCATTTAAATATTGGTTATTGAGTTATAACAATGTTTCGCATCCTAGCCGTGAAGAATTGGCTGAAATGCTAAGCAAAAATGGGCGTACAGTAAAAATTTTAGAAACATCTCATGTTTACAAAGTAACAGGTAAAGAAAAAAAACAAAGCCATAAAGAAATTTTGTTTTTTGTGGAGAACGTATGAATGAAGAAGAATATTATTCCTCAACAAAAAAAGATTATTGGTATAAAACTTTTCAGGAAATTGTGATGAAAAAAGAAACTGAACAAATATATGAGAATTATTGGGCATTTACTAATGCATTCACTGACTACAACAGCGATAAATTTTGTGCTGTGCTTAAAGAATGCCTTAATTTTATTGACATAAATAGAAACCAAGGATATAGCAATGATTTATATAATCGATTACAAATATCTGTCCAACAAAATCCAACTTTATTCAACCAAGAAGCAGGTAATCCACTCAATTTAGCTTCTATTAGAAAAGCTATTAACCAATTGGTTAAAATGGGGTTTATTGAACCTTTCTTATCAGGGTACCCATCTCTATCGCGTGATTATGTAAATGCCAGAACTGATCGCAAACGTCAAACTCTGCTTTCCAAAATCGTTTACACTCATTCAGCTTTTCAGCGTTCTGTAACTGAACAATCTAATATACAGCAATTAAATTTTCTTATCAAAACACTAATAGAACACCCTGAAGGTAAATTAAATAAAGCTGAAATAGCTGCCATGATGCAGGTGGATTTAGCTAATTTCCCTCGCGATCATTTAACTCAAAGCGAATTGGCGTATTATTTGCTTCAGGGGAGACAATCAGGTTTTATTGAAAGAAAATACAATCAAATTGGTCACTTATGGAATTTGCTAGCTAAATTAGATGATTTAAGGCGTGTAGGTGATGATTTATATTTTGCCGAAGATGCACAGCGTATTTTTGGAAATCTAGATGAAAATGCGACACGTAAACGTGATCCTTATCTACACCGTTTATACAAAAACCAATTACAAGAAGAAAGCGAAGAACATTATGAAGGTGTTAAATGCATGTTGGAAAAATTAGCTTATCCTGTTTTAGTTGCCAGCCACATCAAGCCATTTATCCAATCCAATGACACAGAAGCCTATGACACCAATAATGGTTTACTATTAAGCCGAACTTTAGATAGCTTGTTTGATTTAAAATATATTTCTTTTGATGACAACGGCAACATGTTGAGATCAAATAGATTATCTGAAGACGTTTGGCAATATTGGTGTCATATCAAACTAGATAAAGTACTATTAAATGATGAACGTAAACGATATTTAGCATTTCATCGAGGGTTAATGGAACAAGCCGATAAGGTTGTTTAAACATAAAACTTTCTCTCCCCCAAAGGAAACCCCATGATCCCCTACGGCAAACAAACCCTCTCCGAAGCCGACATCGCCGCCGTTGTTCGCGTTTTACAATCCGACTACCTTACCCAAGGCAGCCAAGTGCCCGCCTTTGAAAGCAGCCTGAAAAACTACTGCGGCGCAGTTTGGCTTCCAGCGCGGGGATGGAAAGGTTGAGCGTGTGCGGGTCTATATCCACAAAATCCACCGTTGCGCCGCAGTAGAGGGCGCAGTTGGCGCTGGCAACGAAGGTAATGGGGCTTGTCCACAGGATGTCGCCTTTGCCTAAGCCGAGTGCTTGGCAGGCGATGTGCAGGGCGGCGGTGGCGTTGCAGACGGCAACGGCGTGGGCTGCGCCGCAGTAGTTTTTCAGGCTGCCTGCCCAAAATCATCATCCCCGTGCATCTTTGCGGCGAGCCTTGCGACATGGCGGCGCTACACCAGCTCTCGCAACAATACGGCTTCAAAATCATTGAAGACGCATCGCACGCCATCGGCGCCAGCTACCGAGGCGGCAAAGTCGGTAGCTGCCAATACAGTGACATCACCGTATTCAGCTTCCACCCCGTCAAAATCATCACCACCGCCGAAGGCGGCGCCTGCCTTACCAACAACGCCGAGCTTGCCAACCAACTCACCCTGCTGCGCAGCCACGGCATCACGCGCAATCCCGCCGAAATGCAAGGCGAAGCCGACGGCGCATGGTATTACCAGCAAATAGATTTAGGCTACAACTACCGCATGACCGAACTGCAAGCCGCGCTCGGCGTGAGCCAAATGACACGGCTAGACGAATTTGTCGCCCGCCGCCACGCGCTTGCCGCCCGCTACGACAAACTGCTTGCCGATTTGCCCCTTATCCTGCCCTACCGCAATCCCGCCAACCAATCCGCGCTGCATCTCTATCCCATCCAAATACAACCTGAAAATATGCAGCCTGAAAGCGGCAAAACGCGCCAACAAATCTTTGACTACCTGCGCGCGCACGACATCGGCGTAAACGTGCACTACATCCCCGTGCACACCCAGCCCTACTACCGCCAACGCTTCGGCTTTGCCCAAGGCGACTTCCCCGCCGCCGAAGCCTATTACGCGCACGCCATCACCCTGCCGCTGTATTTTTCCCTTAGCGAAGACGAGCAAGACACCGTTGTCGCCACGCTCAAACAAGCGTTTCAGGCTGCCT
>CAJPSG010000266.1 GCA_905373195.1 Kingella oralis | reverse complement strand
GGCGAAGCAAAGAAAAGTAAGTGCCCCGTCGGCATGAGACGCATGGTTAAAGCTACCCCCCAAGCCAACCACAAAGCACAAACCATTTTCAGGCTGCCTTTGCGTGCACGAATACAAAGGCAGCCTGAAACCCATCCCCCAGCACAAAAAACATTTCAGGCTGCCTTATGGAACAAACCCAAAGGCAGCCTGAAAACATCCGTCAACACTTACGCTTCAACGCTTTGCAACAACTCCTGCAATTCCCCCGCTTCAAACATTTCCGCCAAAATATCCGCCCCGCCGATAAATTCGCCTTTCACATAAAGCTGCGGAATCGTAGGCCAGTTGCTAAATTCCTTAATGCCTTGGCGCACTTCATCATTTTCCAGCACATTAACCGTCGCAAAGCTCTCGCAGCCTGCCGCTTTCAAAATTTGCACCGCGCGCGATGAAAACCCGCATTGCGGAAACTGCTTCGTGCCTTTCATAAATAAAACAATCGGATGCGTGGTAACCACTTCTTTAATTTGCTCTTGAATGCTCATGGATGTGTCCTCTAATAAGGTGTGAAAAAACCGCGATTATAGCGATTTTTCAGGCTGCCTGTGTTAAGATTTGCCCCCTCTTTTTTCACACAACGAGCATCCCCATGACCCACCGCATTCTCACAGGCGTAACCACCACAGGCATCCCCCATCTGGGCAACTATGTAGGCGCAATTCGCCCCGCCATCCGCGCCGCCGCGCAAGACAACGCCCAATCCTACCTCTTTCTCGCCAACTACCACGGCATCATCAAATGCCACGACCCCGCGATGATAGACGAATCCACCCGCGCCGTCGCCGCCACCTGGCTCGCCTGCGGTTTGGACACCAAACGCACCACGTTTTACCGCCAATCCGACATCCCCGAAATCCTAGAACTCAACTGGATTTTAACCTGCATCACCGCCAAAGGCTTAATGAACCGCGCCCATGCCTACAAAGCCGCTGTGGACAAAAATATCGCCGAAAATCAAGACTCTGACTACGAAATTGAAATGGGGCTATACAGCTACCCCATCCTGATGACCGCCGATATTCTCATGTTCAAAGCCAACAGCGTGCCCGTCGGGCGCGACCAAATCCAACACGTTGAAATGGCGCGCGACATCGCCCAACGCTTTAACCACCGCTTTGGCAAAGAAATTTTTGTGTTGCCCGAAGCGGCGATTGATGAAAACGTGCAATTATTGGTGGGGCTGGATGGGCGCAAAATGTCCAAATCCTACGGCAACACCATCCCGCTGTTTCAAACGCCCAAGCAACGGCAAAAATCGGTGAACAAAATCGTAACCAACCTGAAAGAACCGGGCGAGCCCAAGCAAAAAGACGAAAGCCCATTGTTTGAAATCTATCAAGCATTTAGCACACCCGAAGAAACGCGCGAATTTGAAAAAATGCTCAACGACGGCTTGGCTTGGGGCGAAGCCAAAAAACTGCTCGCTGCCAAAATCGGCGCAGAATTGGACGACAAAACCGATGTGTACAACGATTTGATTGCCCATCCCTCGCGCATTGAAGACATCTTGCAAGCGGGCGCAGCCAAAGCCCGCGCCGAAGCCAAAGAATTGCTGGCAGAAGCCAAAGACGCGGTCGGCATCCGCACGCTGAAATAGTGTTAAGCTCCTGCTAGGCAGTGCGCTTGTTTTTGCCCATGCTTGCCCCATTTTCAGGCTGCCTTTGGCTAATGCAATAGGCAGCCTTGCCCCTTTGTCCAAATCTTTGATTTGGGTATAAAGGGGTATACCGCAGCGCAACGCGCAAGGTTGAAACCCTAAACCTCACATTCATAAGGAAAAACAAAATGGCTCAACATCATAAACTCATCATCCTCGGCTCCGGCCCCGCCGGCTACACCGCCGCTATTTACGCCGCGCGTGCCAACTTACAGCCCGTGATTATCACCGGTATGGCGCAAGGCGGGCAGCTGATGACCACCACCGAAGTGGATAACTACCCGCCCTTCCCCGACAGCATTCAAGGTCCTGAGCTGATGGCGCAATTTTTGCAACACGCCGAACGCTTTGGCACGCAAATTGTGTTTGACCAAATCAACAGCGTGGATTTGCAACACCGCCCGTTCACGCTCAAAGGCGACATGGGCGAATACACTTGCGACGCGCTCATCGTGGCAACGGGCGCATCTGCCAAATATTTGGGCTTGCCCAGCGAAGAAATGTTTGCGGGGCGCGGCGTATCCGCTTGCGCCACTTGCGACGGATTTTTCTATAAGGGGCAAGACGTTGCCGTGGTGGGCGGCGGCAACACGGCGGTGGAAGAAGCGCTGTATCTTGCCAACATTGCCCGCAGCGTTACCCTAATCCACCGCCGCGACACGTTCCGCGCAGAAAAAATCATGGTAGAAAAACTGATGAAGCGCGTTGCCGAGGGCAAAATTATCCTGAAAACCAACGCGCAGCTTGCCGAGATTTTGGGCGACGACGCGGGCGTAACCGGCGCGCGCTTGCAAAACAACGATGGCAGCAGCGAAGACATCGCCGTGCAAGGCGTATTCATCGCCATTGGACACCAGCCCAACACCGAAATCTTCAAAGGGCAGCTGGATATGGACGCAACCGGCTATCTGATTACGCGCGGCGGCAACGACGGCAACACGGGCGCAACCAATGTGGACGGCGTGTGGGCGGCGGGTGATGTGAAAGACTATGTGTATCGCCAAGCGATTACCAGCGCGGCAAGCGGTTGCCAAGCGGCGTTGGATGCGGAACGCTGGCTGGATAGTCAAGCATAAGCGCACAGGCAGCCTGAAAACCTATTTTTGCGGTTTCAGGCTGCCTTAGCGTTGCACAATAGGCGTAGATGTGTGGCAAACCACACGCCCTTGTTTGCCACCCCAAAAGGCAACCTGAAACGCCCTATCCATTTTTCAGGCTGCCTCATCCCTGCAACCCGAAACCTTTGCCAAATCTACAACCGATGAGCATCAGCGGCTCGCCGACCTATTTTCAATCAACCCAATCATGTTGAATCAACTATTTGGCGACGAGCCGTCGCCGCTCCAT
>CAJPSG010000265.1 GCA_905373195.1 Kingella oralis | reverse complement strand
CCCTGCAACCAATCTGCATCAGCGACAACCGTGCAGGGAACTCTAAACAGGTTCTTACGCGTGCTAGTTTTTCACAAACAAATAACCCAAGCCGCGCACGGTTTGAATCAACGAAGCATCGCCCAATTTGTGGCGAATGCTGGAAATGTGTACATCAATGCTGCGGTCAAACTTGGCAAGTTTGCGGTCCAACGCCTCTTGCGACAGGTCTTCCTTGCTCACCACTTGCCCTGCGTGGCGCATCAGCACTTCCAGCAGGTTGAACTCGGTGCTGGTGAGTTCCAGCATGCTGTCGCCCACCATCGCTTGCCGCTTGGAGGGGAACAGGGTTACGCCGCTGGCCACAATGCTGGCGGAGGCGGCGTTGGCATCAGGGTTTTGCTGTGAACGGCGCAAGATGGCGTTGATGCGTGCCAACAATTCGCGCGGCTGGCAAGGCTTGGGCACATAGTCATCCGCGCCCATTTCCAAGCCGATGATGCGGTCAATGTCGTCGCCTTTGGCGGTGAGCATAATCACGGGGATTTTGCTTTGCGCGCGCACGGTTTTGAGCACATCCAAGCCGTTCATTTTCGGCATCATGGAATCCAGCACCACCACGTCGTAATGGTTGTTGCCCAAGATTTCTTGCACGCCGCTTTCGCCATCGGGCATACGAGTTACATCCAAGCCTTCGGCGGTGAGGTATTCGGTTAAAAGCTCGGTGAGGAGATCATCATCATCCACTAATAATACTTTGCTGCTCATGGTTTTTATCCTTTGTTTAATTGTTGGGGAAGCTGTTGGGAAAATGCAACGGTATCTTAACAGTTATGCTTTTACATTCATAGCTGTTTGTTTAAGGTTTTTGTGATTTTTTTCAAACGAGACAAGCGTTTTTACATTTTTCAGGCTGCCTAATGAGACGTGAATAGCCTGCAAATGGGCGTGGGATGTAGTGGATTGTTGTTGGAATTAGAGAGATGAATCTTTACATACATTGAGCGCATTGTTTGAAAATTTATTTTCAGGCTGCCTTTGTGTGTTTACATGATTTGCCATAAGGCAGCCTGAAATCTTTGTAACCCCTCTGAGGCAGTCTGCCCCCCTACGCCAACACCTTGCCCGCATTCATCAGCCCCAGCGGGTCCAGCTGCGCTTTAATCGCCCGCATCAACGCCAATTCATCCGCGCTGCGCACCTGCACCAGCCAATGCTTTTTCAGGCTGCCTATGCCGTGTTCCGCTGCAATTGTGCCACCCTGCGCCAACACGTTGCGATACACCACGGCGTTGATATCCGCTTCAAATTGATACACCTCGTTGCTGCGGATGGGCAAAAAGGTGTTGTAGTGCAAACTGCCGTCGCCCAAATGCCCAAACAGCACAATCTGCATCTCGGGATACGCCGCCAGTAGTTCGGCATCACACGCGGCGGTAAACGCGGGCACGCGCTCAATCGGCATGGCGATGTCGTGTTTAATGTTCGCACCCAAGCTGCGCTGCGCAGCGGAAATGTGTTCGCGCAACGCCCACAAATCGGCGCGTTCTTGCTGCGATTGCGCCAACACGGCGTTTTCGTAGCCCAAGCCGAATAGGTATTCCGCCAGCAAATCGCCCAAATCATCGCGCGGCAGGCTGTCGGTGAGTTCCAGCAGGATGTGCCACGGCGCGGCAAGCGGCGCGGTGATACGGCTAAATTGGGCAGACAAGCCCAGCGCAAAATCGCTAATCAATTCAAAGCTGCACAGCCGTTCGGCGAAATGGTTTTTGATGTGCGACAACAGGGCAACGGCAGCCTGAATATCGCCCACGCCCACCCATGCGGTTGCCACGGCTTGCGGCGGGGCGAACAGTTTGAGCGTTGCGCCCGTGATGACGCCAAGCGTGCCCTCGCTGCCGATAAACAGATGGCGCGTTTCGTAGCCCGTGGTGTTTTTGTGCAGCGGCGGCAGATGGTTGAGCAGCTCGCCATTGGGCAGCACCACTTCCAGCCCCAGCACCAAATCGCGCATCGTGCCATAGCGCAGCACGTTCAAACCGCCTGCGTTGGTGGCGATGTTGCCGCCGATTTGGCAACTGCCCTCGCTGGCGAGCGACAGCGGGAAAAAGCGGTTGTGCGCAGCGGCGGTGGTTTGCACGGCTTGCAGGATGCAGCCTGAATCGACGGTGATGGTGTTGTCGGCAAGATTGACACTGCGGATGCGGTTGAGCTTGCTTAAATTGAGCAGCACGCCGCTTTGCGCCACGCTGCCGCCGACTGTACCCGTGTTGCCGCCTTGTGGCGTGATGGAGATGCGGTTTGCCGCGCAAAAACGCACGATTTCTTGCACGCTGTCCACGCTTATCGGCTGCACCACAAGGCAGTTGGCGCTGGTGTAGCGTTTGCGCTGGTCTAGCAAAAAGGGGGCAGGGTCGGCGGGGAACTCGGCAGGGGAGAGGAATTGGGCAAAGTGTTGGCGCAGGGTTTCAGGGGGCATTTTCAGGCTGCCTTTTTGGGATGGGGATGACGGGGGATGCGGATGGGCGCGTGCGGTCTTGGGCGTTTCAGGCTGCGTTGTTTTTTGCAGGCGCCAGAAGCGGCGTTTTATAGGTTATAGGCAGCCTGAAAAACAGTCCGACATAACCGCAACAGGTTTGCACTGATTGTTTCAGGCTGCCTATGCCGAGCGCGCCAAACCGTGTTTCAGGCTGCCTTTATCATGCGCGAAAGGCAGCCTGAAATTTTGGCGGAACCCTAGCGCGTGCAAAACCGAGCGCGCATGGAGCGGCGACGGCTCGTCGCCAAGGCTGAATGACGCATGAAGTTGAAATAACGTCGCTACGGATTTGGCTGCCAATTAGTCAGCGAGCCGTCAACGCTCCATAGGGCGTTGCTGCGGTTTACACATGACGCTGTTTTCAGGCTGCCCGAATGCGGTTAAGCATCAGCGCAAGGCTTGTTGTTCAAACGATAAGCCGTTTTGCCAAAGGCAGCCTGAAAAGAATTCGCGCCGCCCGTTTTAGCTACGCTGAACTTCGTTTTCAGGCTGCCTCATCCCCCTAACCCGTATTCCGCAACCCCTGCGCCACGCCG
>CAJPSG010000264.1 GCA_905373195.1 Kingella oralis | reverse complement strand
GGATGGTTTTCAGGCTGCCTTTGGGGGCGGCGCGGGGTGGGTATTTTATCGTGATTGGAGGCAGCCTGAAAAAGGGGAAACTATCCATAGATTGCTAACTAATGCGCTGTTTTATTAAAGGCAGCCTGAAACACCTTAAACCGCTTTTCAGGCTGCCTAATGCGCTTCCAATTTCTAATAAGACACCAATATATCCAAATTAGGGCGGTAAGTATGGTTGTATTTTTATCAGGTTTAATTTCGTTGCTACCTTTGGCTTTCAGGCTGCCGCCAACCTGCGTACAATAGGCAGCCTGAAAACGGGCAGAACTAGTTTTCAGGCTGCCTTTTAACCAACAAATAAACAAGGAACACCTTATGCGATTACTACACACCATGCTGCGCGTGGGCAATTTGGATAAATCTTTGGCGTTTTACACCGAAGTGCTGAATATGAAACTGTTGCGCCGCAAAGACTACCCCGACGGGCGTTTCACGCTGGCGTTTGTGGGCTATGGCGAAGAGCGCGACAGCACTGTGCTGGAACTTACCCACAACTGGGACACGCCATCCTACGACCTCGGCGCAGGCTATGGGCACATCGCCATAGAAGTGGACAACGCCGCCGCTGCCTGCGATGCCGTGCGCGCCAAAGGCGGCAAAGTCATCCGCGAAGCCGCACCAATGAAACACGGCACCACCGTGATTGCGTTTGTGGAAGACCCCGATGGCTATAAAATTGAATTTATTGAAAAAGGCACGGGCGCGGATACCTACAAGGGCGCGTAAAGCCCGCATCATGCGCCAAAGGCAGCCTGAAAAGCGTTTTTTCGTTTTCAGGCTGCCTTTGGGCAAAAATGGCAAGCACGCAATTTCAGGCTGCCTACCCTTGCCAATTTGTTAAAATACCGCCTTTTTTACGCCAAACAATCATGCAAAACATCTTGCCCCACGAACTGCACATGACTACGCTGATTACGCCCGCTATGGCCAATTTTAGCGGCAATCTGCACGGCGGCGAGCTGCTCAAAATGCTGGACCAAGTTGCCTACGCCTGCGCCAGCCGCTATTCGGGCAATATGTGCGTAACGCTGTCGGTGGATAACGTGATTTTCAAAGAGCCGATTCATGTGGGCGAGCTGGTGAACTACTACGCCAGTGTAAACCTTGTGGGGCGCACCTCCATGGAAATCGGCATCCGCGTGGAAGCTGAAAACATCCAAACGCGCACCGTGCGCCACACCAATTCCTGCTATTTCACCATGGTGGCGATGAAAGACAGCAAGCCCGTTGCCGTGCCGCCGCTGGCATTGCACACCGAAGAACAAATCCGCCGCCATGCCGCTGCCGAGCAGCGCAAAAAAATACGGCTGCAAGCCAACCAATAGGCAGCCTGAAAACAATTATTCACGGTTTGCCTATTGCCTACGCCGTTTCAGGCTGCCTCAATCATCCCCATCCATCATCCCAAAATGTTATCCACAAAGCCATCCACAGCCAACGCTCCCACCATCGCCGCCATCGCCACCGCAGCAGGACGCGGCGGCGTGGGCGTGATTCGCATTTCAGGCAGCCAGCTTTTGCCCCTCGCCCAAGCCATCACAGGCGGCAAAACGCCCAAGCCGCGCACCGCGCTCTACACCGATTTTTTAGACGAACAGGGCAACGCCATCGACAACGGCATTTTGCTCTATTTCACCGCGCCCGCCAGCTTCACCGGCGAAGACGTGATAGAACTGCAAGGGCACGGCGGGCAAATTGTTTTGCAAATGCTGCTCAACCGCTGCTTGCAACTGGGCGCGCGCATCGCCGAAGCAGGCGAGTTCACCAAACGCGCCTTTTTAAACAACAAATTAGACCTTGCCCAAGCCGAAAGCGTTGCCGATTTAATTGACGCATCCAGCCAAGCCGCCGCCCGCATGGCGGTGCGCTCGCTCAAAGGCGCGTTTTCCAACCAAATCCACCGCCTTGTGGACGATTTAATCACCCTGCGGATGCTGGTTGAAGCCACGCTGGATTTTCCCGAAGAAGAGATTGATTTTCTGAAAGCCGCCGATGCCCAAGGCAAACTCGCCGCGCTGCAAAACGAACTATCCACAATTTTATCCACAGCCAGCCAAGGCGCGATTTTGCGCGAAGGTATGAATGTGGTGCTGGTGGGCGCGCCCAATGTGGGCAAGTCCAGCTTGCTCAACGCGCTGGCGGGCGACGACATCGCCATCGTAACCCACATTGCAGGCACCACACGCGACACCGTGCGCGAACACATCACGCTAGATGGTGTGCCTATTCACATCACTGACACCGCAGGCCTGCGCGAGACAGACGATTTAGTAGAAAAAATCGGTATAGAGCGCAGCGAAAAAGCCGTGCAAAATGCCGATGTTGCCCTGATTTTGATTGACCCCGCCGAGGGCATCAACGCCGCCACCCAAAGCATATTAGACAAGCTGCCCCCCAGTCTTACCCGCATTGTTATCCACAACAAAGCCGACCTGCGCAACGAAACGCCCAGCCGTGTGGATAACTACATAGGCAGCCTGAAAATTAAAACAGATACACCCGCCACGCTGATTAAGTTATCCGCCAAAACAGGCGCAGGCTTGGATTTGCTCAAACAAGCCTTGCTGGATGCCGTGGGCTGGCAAGGCGAAAGCGAGGGCTTGTTCCTTGCCCGCAGCCGCCACATACACGCGCTAGAAGCCGCTCAACGCGAGCTAGACAATGCCGCCCTTTGCGGCAACCACCAGCTTGAACTGCTTGCCGAACACCTGCGCCTTGCGCAAAACGCGTGCAGCGAAATCACCGGCGAATTTACCGCCGATGATTTGCTGGGCGTGATATTCAGTCGGTTTTGCATTGGCAAATAGACTGAATGCGTTTTCAGGCTGCCTCAAAGCGCAGGCAGCCTGAAAATCAATCAACGTCGTTATCCCTTTCCCTAATCCCCCCGAGACCCATCATGGCAAAAAAATCCCCACCCAAAAGTTTTGAAGACGCAATCGCTCGTTTAGAAGCCATCACCCAATCCATGCAAAACAACGCCCAACCGCTAGAAGAAGCCCTAGAAAACTACGC
>CAJPSG010000263.1 GCA_905373195.1 Kingella oralis | reverse complement strand
AACTCGCGACCCCCTGATTACAAGTCAGGTGCTCTACCAACTGAGCTACACCGGCGTTAAAGGAGTGAATGGTGGTGCCGGCGGCAGGAATCGAACTCGCGACCCCCTGATTACAAGTCAGGTGCTCTACCAACTGAGCTACACCGGCACGGAAAGATGCGCATTATACGGTTATTTTTAAGTTTGGCAAGCGTTGGTTAAGATAGGGTAAACAGGGTTTTGTTTTTTATTGATAAATTATTTTCAGGCTGCCTGAAAGGGGAAAACGCCGCCGTCTTGCACGGTGAGCACGCGGTTGAAGCGTTGGGCGAGTTCGTCGTCGTGGGTAACCACAATCAGCGCGGTGCCCAGCTCGGCTTGCAGTTCCAGCATCAGGTCTAGCACAATGCGGGCGTTTTTGCGGTCTAGGTTGCCTGTGGGTTCGTCGGCGAGCAGACATTTGGGGTGGTTCACAAGGGCGCGGGCGATGGCGGCGCGTTGGCGCTCACCGCCTGATAACTCGGCGGGGCGGTGTTGGATGCGCTGGGCAAGCCCCACTTTTTCTAGCATGGCTTTGGCGCGGGCTTCGGCTTCGCGGCGGGGCAGTTTGCCAATCAGCAGCGGCATCATCACGTTTTCCAGCGCGGTGAACTCGGCAAGCAGGTGGTGGAATTGGTACACAAAGCCGAGATTTTGATTGCGCAATGCGCCGAGTTTGGCTTGGCTGAGTGTTTTGAGGTCTTGCCCAATGATTTTCAGGCTGCCTGAATCGGGTTTATCCAGCCCGCCGAGAATGTGCAGCAGGGTGGATTTGCCGCTGCCTGACGCGCCGATGATGCTGACGCTTTCGTTTTCGTTGATGCTGAAATTAAGGTCGCGCAGGACTTCAACGTTGAGCGCGCCGTCGTGGTAGGTTTTGGCGATGTGTTGGGCTTCTATAATGGGCTTATTCATAGCGGAGGGCTTCTGCGGGTTGGGTTCGGGCGGCACGCCAGCTTGGGTAGAGCGTGGCAAGGAAGGATAAAAGCAGCGAAATAATCACGACGGTTATCACATCGGGGGCTTGGATGTCGCTGGGTAGGTAGTCAATAAAATAGACTTTGGCGGAGATAAGGTGCGTGCCTGTTTGCATTTCTATCCATTTGATGATGCTGCCAATTTTCCATGCGAGCAGCAAGCCAAACACCAGCCCGAATAGCGTGCCGAGTATGCCTGCCACCATGCCTTGCACCACAAAAATTTTCATTACGCCGCGCGGGGATAAGCCGAGCGTGCGCAAGATGGCGATGTCGGATTGTTTTTCGGTTACTGCCATCACCAGCGAGGAGACAAGGTTAAACGCGGCAACAATAATGATGCAGGTGAGCAGCAGAGAAAGCATCCGTTTTTCCATTTCTACGGCGGAGAAATAGCTGCGGTTGTTGTCGGTCCAATCTTGCACCCAGATGGTGTTGCGTTGGCTTTCGGGGATAAGCCGTTGCATCACGGCGGGGGCGTTTTGTGGGTCTGCAAGGCGCAGGCGCAATAGCACGCTGCTTTCATCTTGGCGATAGAGTTTTTTGGCATCTTCTAGGTGAATCAGGGCTTTAACGTTGTCGGCATCTTCCACGCCTGTTTTCACGATGCCGACTACGTTGAACTGTTTGAGTCGTGGGGCAACGCCTGCGGGGGTTACGTTGCCTTCGGGGGTGATGACGGTTACTTTGTTGCCGATGGTTACGTCTAGCGTTTTGGCGAGGGCAGAGCCGAGGATGATGTTAAATTCGTCGGGTTTCAGATCATTCAGGCTGCCTGCTTCTAGGTTGTTGGCGTAATCCACCACTTTGCGTTCTTGCTCGGGCAGGATGCCATCCAGTTGCACGCCGCGCACTTCGCCTGCGTTCGCCAGCAGGGCTTGCCCTGATAACAGGGGGGCGGTGGCGATAATTTCGGTTTTGTTGGCAAGCTGGGTTTGCAGTTGTTTCCATGTGGGCGCGCTGGCGGCATCGGTTTCGCTGGGCAGATAGCTCACCATGGCGTGTGGCGCGATGTTGAGCAGTTGCCCGCGGATTTCTTTTTGGAAGCCGTTGACCACGGACAAAACGGTGATGAGCGCAATCACGCCGAGCGCGATGCCCACGATGGAGATTGCGGAGATAAACGACATAAAGCCGCTGCGTTTTTTGGCGCGTAGGTAGCGCAAGCCAATCCATGTTTCTAGTGATGCCATTTGTTTCAGGCTGCCTTTGCTGGGAGTGGTTGGATAGAAAGGGGGCGATTGTATCATTAAATAGGTTGGAGATTTTTGGGGCGGGTAAAGTTTGGTTAGGCAGCCTGAAAATGGATGGCAAGGCTTTTCAGGCTGCCTTATGGCTTGGCGTAAGGGCTATGTTATTGGCATTTTCCGTTTTCAGGCTGCCTCTACTATAATCCGCGCTTTTGTTGTGCGGGTGTGGGTATGTCTAGCCGTGTGAATCATCAACCGATTTTTTTGCTGACGGCGTTGCCGTGGCGTGAGAACAGTTTGCGCGTGGAGGCGTTTAGCCGCGATTTTGGGCGGGTGTCGCTGCTGGCGCGCAGTGCGCGCGCGCGCGGCTCGGAGTTGCGCGGAGTGTTGCTGCCGTTTGTGCCGATTGCGGTGTCGTGGTTTGGCAAGGAGGAATTGAAAACGGTGCATCGGGCGGAATGGCGCGGCGGTTGGGCGCAGCCGAGTGGGCAGCGGCTGATGAGTGCGTTGTATGTGAACGAGTTGGTGCTGAAATTGACGGCGCGGGAGGATGGGCAGCCTGAATTGTTTGCGGCGTTGCACGATGTGTTGCGGGCAATTTGCACCGCGCCGCATTTTGCCAGCGCGTTGCGGTGTTTTGAATGGCGTTTGCTTTCGCTGCTGGGCTTTGCACCTGATTGGGAACGGGATGCGGATGGGCAGCGCGTGGCGGCGGAGGGGTGGTATGCGGTGCAGCCTGAAAGTGGGGTGCAGGCGGTGGCGGAGGGTGATGCGGATGGCTGGGGCGAGGCGGTGGTGGTACGCGGGGATGTGTTGTTGGCGTTGGGCGCGGGGGATGAGGGCGCTGCGGTGGATTGGGCGAGCGCGCGTGGTGCCCATGTGCGCGGGCGAAACCTTGCGTTGGACGCTGGTGGCGT
>CAJPSG010000262.1 GCA_905373195.1 Kingella oralis | reverse complement strand
CCGTGATTTTGCTGCTGGCGACTTCTTCAATCAATTCAGACGCGCCGCCGACTACTTTGCCTGGGGGGAAGGAAAGCGCGTCGATTTCGGCTTGCAGTTTTTTCACGTCTTCCAACAGTTTATCGGCGGTGGCTTGCACGTCTTTCACGTCTTTTTGCACCCACAGCGCGTGTTCAATGCGGTGGAAGCCGGTAAAGGCAGAGTCTTTCGCGCCCATTTTGAAGTCGTCTTCACGCGCATCAATGGCGGGGTCCAGCTCGTTAAACAATTCGGCAATCGGCTCTACGCGCTCGTAGTGAACGCGGGTGGAAGCGAACAGCGATTTGGCTTTGTCAATTTCGCCTGCTTTCACGGCGGCGACAAAGGCTTCGGTTTTGGTTACCAATTCTTTGGCTTCGCCTTGAACGTATTTTTTATACTCGCCCAAAGGTTGCGCCAATTTTTCCAACGCCGCTTCGTCGGTGGTGTTTTTAAAGCCGCTGTCGGTAACAATCAGCTTGCCGCGTGGGTTGGTCAGCAGGCCGCAAGTCATTTCGTATTCGCCGGGCAACAGGGTAACGGTCATTTTGTCAGACAGCGACGGGGCGATGTTTTCGCGCTCGTCCACCACCATCACGCCTTTCAAGATTTCCCATTCCAGCTTGCGGGTGCTGTCGTTTTTAATTTGGAACACGGTTTGACCGCTGGGCACGGTGATTTGCATCGGTTCGCAAGCGTGGTCGTTTACGGCAACGGAAATGCTGCCATCGGCATTGCGTGGGGTTTCGTCAGCGGGCGCAGAAGCAGCAGCTTGGGAAGCGGCACCCGATGCTGCGCTAGGCGCAGGCGCGTCTTTTTTGCCTTCGGGCGGTTGGCACGCAGAGAGTACAAACAATGCAGCCAAAGTAGCGGATAGATATTTCACTTTCATACAAGATTCCTATAATAAATAGAAGTAGAACAAAAGTTTCAGGCTGCCTTTTGCTGCCTGAAAAATAGGTACAACACAGTTACAAGATAAACAACATACAACACCAAATCGCTCACAACAGGGTGGTCGGTGTAGCCGAAAAAGCCGCCCAGCAACACGCCCATCACGCTGTCGTTGTGCAAAATATGCGATGCGTCAAACACAATGGTTTGCCCGATATTCCACACGCCCGCTTCATGCAGCGCACGAAACGCGCCCGCCAGCAAGCCCGCTGCGACAAAAATCAATAGCACGCCCGTCCATTGGAAAAATTTGCCCAGATTGATTTTCACGCCGCCTTTGTAAATCAAATAGCCGATTACGGCGGCAGCAACCAAGCCCAACACCGCGCCAAGCGGCATTTCGACAGTCGGCGCTTGATTGAACACGGCAATCAAGAAAAACACGCTTTCTAAGCCTTCACGCGCCACCGCTAAAAACGCCATGCCCACCAACGCCCAGCCATGCCCGTTGCCGCGCTGCAACGCGCTGCTCACCGATTGCTGCAAAGACTGTTTCAGGCTGCGCGAGGCTTTTTTCATCCACAGCACCATATAAGTAAGCATCGCCACGGCAAACAAGCCCAGCACACCCACCACAAATTCCTGTTGTTTTTGCGGGATTTCGCCTGTTTTATTGTGAATCCACAAGCCCAACCCCAAGCACATCAGCGCGGCAAGCACCGTGCCTATCCACACTTTGGGCATCATGTACGAATAGCCAGACTGCTTTAAAAAGCCCGCCACGATGCCCACGATTAATGCCGCTTCAATTCCTTCGCGCAGCATAATCAAAAACGCTACTAACATTTTTTTCCTATTCTTACAAAAATAGCGAAGCGCGGATTATACGAAGATTAAAGAGCAAATACAAATCGTTATTACTATCTCCAAAAAAACACGACCCAACACAATATACCGCTTTGTTTTGCATCAGTATATTTTTTGAGTCGTTGTTTATTTCAGCGCAAGATACAAACGCGCCACGTTTTCCGCCGCCGATTGCAAATTCGCCCCGCCCTGCTGCAAGATGGCTTCCAAGCTATCCAATTGGCGAATAATGGGGAACACCGCGTCAATGCCGCAATCGTACACAGCGGGATAATCGGCGCGCAGGCAGCCCACCAAAGCAATCACGGGCTTGCCAAACTGTTTTGCCACACGCGCCACGCCGATGGGCGTTTTGCCGTGCACGCTTTGCGCGTCCATGCGCCCTTCGCCGGTAATCACCCAATCGGCATCGCGGATTTTGTCGGCAAGCTGCACATAATCAATCACAATTTGCACGCCTGATTTTAGCTCGGCACGCGGCAGGAGCAACACGCCGCCGCCCATGCCGCCTGCTGCGCCTGTGCCCGCGCCGCTGGCGATGTCTTTGCCTGTGTCGCGCCGGACAATTTGAGCAAAGTGCGCCAAATTGGCATCCAGCGTGCGCACCATTGCGGGCGTTGCGCCTTTTTGCGGCGCGAACACAGCCGCCGCGCCTTTTTCGCCGCACAGCGGGTTGTTCACATCGCAAGCCACTTCAAAATCAACGTGTTGCAAGCGGGCATCCAAGCGGGAAAAATCGGCGCGGGCTAATTGGGCGAGGCTGCCGCCGCCGTAGCCAATGGCTGCGCCGTGTTCATCCAGCAAATCTGCGCCCAAGGCTTGCAGCATCCCCGCGCCGCCATCGTTGGTTGCGCTGCCGCCGATACCCAGCAAGATTTTTTCCACGCCGTGGTTTAACGCGGCAAGAATCAGCTCGCCTGTGCCATAGCTGGTGGTGATGAGCGGATTGCGCTCGCTGGGCGGCACAAGATGCAAGCCCGAAGCGGCTGCCATTTCAATAATCGCGGTTTTGCCATCGCCCGAAATGCCATAGTGCGCGGCAACGCGGTTGCCCAGCGGCGCGGTTACTTCGGCGGTGTGCAGCGTGCCATCGGTGGCATCAATCAGCGATTGCACCGTGCCTTCGCCGCCGTCTGCCATCGGAATTTTGACGTATTCGGCAGCGGGCAATACGGCTTTTAAGCCCGCTTCAATCGCCTCGGCGACTTCCAGCGCGGTCAGGCTTTCTTTAAAGGAATCGGGCGCGATGATGATTTTCATGGGGGGGTGTCCTTGTGTTTTGGGAAAAGCGCACGGCTTGCAGGCAAGCCGTAGGGGGCGCGGGGA
>CAJPSG010000261.1 GCA_905373195.1 Kingella oralis | reverse complement strand
GTTTTCAGGCTGCCTTCAATACCAAAATGCCAACGCAAAACAAAACGAGTGCCAATCATCGCACTCGTTTTTTTACTGCCCACCGCGCCTATTTTACGCGCCCTACTGTCAAATCGTTCGGGTTAAAAATGCGCTCAATAATGTCTTCATCTTCGGGCGACAATTCATCGCGCAGCGTATAAATCGCGTCAATTTGCGCGCTGCAATAATCAATAAACGCTTGGCAGGGCTTGTCTTTCGCGCGTTCGGCTGCACGGGCATTTACCTGCCGATGAATGGCATCATCTAACAAATCCAACGCGACTTCATATTGATGCCCGGGATGGTTTCTTTTTGCATGGTTTTCTCCTGATTTTTGGGTTAATGGATGAACTGTTTTACTGCCAACTGTTTTACCGCCGATTAGCGTAGCCACATCATAACACGGCAGCCTGAAAGCCCACCACACCCAACCATTTTGCAACACCGCCGCGCGTTTTCAGGCTGCCGATTTGCCAAGCCGAGCGCGTCTCGTTATATTCCCCACTTTCTCCACTTCAAAAGGACGCATCATGAAATTCAAATACATCGCCGCCGCCCTATTGCTCACCAGCAGCCTCGCCGCCACTGCCGAGCCCCAACGCATCGCCACCGACGACGAACAAAACGCCATCCGCATGGCAAAACGCGTTTCGCACGGCGGCCTGCTGGTTTCCACCGATAAAGACTGGTTCAACTGGGACGTGAACATTTTGAGCGGCTGCACCTATTACCGCATAGAAGTGTCGCATTCCACAGGGCAAGTATCGAGCGTTAAAAAAGACAAACTGTGCGGCAATCCCGAAGCCCTGCGCAAACTGCGCGCCCAAGCCGCCGAATTCCGCCGCACCACCAACTATTAACAAGGAATATCCATGACCTACCCCGCCTGCCCGCAATGCAGTTCAAATTTCACCTACCACGACGGCAGCCAGCTCGTTTGCCCCGAATGCGCTCATGAATGGACGGAGGGCGAAACCGCCGCCGATGCCGATGAAAACGCCATCGTAAAAGATGCCCACGGCGCAGTGTTGCAAGACGGCGATAGCGTGGTGCTGATTAAAGATTTGAAAGTGAAAGGCAGCAGCCAAGTCATCAAGCAGGGCACCAAAGTAAAAAGCATCCGCCTGCAAGAGGGCGACCACAACATCGGTTGCAAAATCGACGGCACGCCGATGAATTTGAAGTCGGAATTCGTGAAAAAAGCGTAAAGCGTTTTCAGGCTGCCTAAGAATGCGCAGGCAGCCTGAAAATGCGTATCGCCGCAACGATCAAGGCAGCCTGAAAACGCACCAAACGGTTTTCAGGCTGCCTTTGGCATGGGCGGCTGCCCGTTGCACTGCGCTTTTTAACACGCAAAACCCGCCGTCTTTTTGAGAGGCGCAGGCTCGTTTGCAGGTTTCAGACTGCCCCATCACCACAAATCGCCACAACCGCTTACAATCCATTACAATCCCCCCTTTCCATCCACACAACCACATCATGAATATTCTGACGCAAGCGGCAAGCTGGGTTGTGAGCCGCAGCATTTTTTTACTCGTCTCCTTTTTAACCGGCATCCGCGCCAAATTTGAGGGCGACATTGCATTCAGCCCCGAGCGCAAAGTCTATTTTGCCAACCACAATAGCCACGCCGATTTCATTATGGTGCAGCTTGCCCTGCCCAAACGCTGGCGCAAAGCCGCTCGCCCCGTGGCAGGCGCGGATTATTGGCTTAAAGGCGCGTTTCGCCGCTTTGTGAGCAAACACGTGTTCAACAGCCTGCTGATTATGCGCAATGGCAACGACCCCAAAGCCATCACCCAGCAAATGTCGGATGTGCTCGCCACTCAATCCTCGCTCATCATCTTCCCCGAGGGCACGCGCAACACCGACGATAACACGCTGCTGTTGCCGTTTAAAAGCGGCATCTACCACCTTGCCCGCAGCAACCCCGATGTGGGCTTTGTGCCGATTTGGATTAACAACATCAACCGCGTGTTGCCGAAAAACCAAGTCATCCCCGTGCCGATTTTGTGCGATGTGATGATAGGCGAGCCGCTGTATTTGCAAGTGGACGAAGACAAAGAAGCCTTTTTGCAACGCGCCCGCCAAGCCATGCTTGCCCTCGTGCCGCCCGCCAAAATCGCCGAATACGCGGAGCAAGCATGATGAACACCGCTTTTTATCTGCCCGCTTTGGTTGGCATCGTGTTTTTTGGCATTTTTTGCGTGTTGATTCTTGCTTCGCTGGCGGGCAAGTATTACGAGCGCAAACAAGGCTTGGATGTGAGCAATATGGTGAAAGAATGGAACGCCCGCGTGGCTTCTTGGTGGGTGATTACCATCCTGCTGCTGGTAACGTTTTGGATTGGGCGCGGCGGCATGATTGCGTTGTTTGTTGCCGCCTCGTTTGCCACGCTGCGCGAATTTATCAGCCATGTGTATCGCCATCGCGCCGACCACCTGACCATCGCGCTGTGCTTCTATATTCTGCTGCCCTTGCAATACTATTTTGTGCTGACCAACTGGTTTAGTATGTTCACCGTGTTGATTCCCGTGTATGCCTTTTTGCTGCTGCCGATTATCAGCGATATGGCGGGCGACAACAGCCAATTTTTTGAACGCACCGCCAAAATCCAATGGGGTGTGATGATTACCATCTATTGCCTCTCGCACGTGCCTGCCTTGTTGAGCCTAGAAATCAAGGATTACGCTGCGCCCAATATTGTGTTGCTGCTGTTTATGCTGGTGGTGGTGCAAAGCGGCGATGTGTTTGCCTATTTATGGCGACGCGCGGGCAGCAAAATCGCCCCACCGCGCACGCTGCCCAGCGCGTATATCAGCGTGCCACTTTCCACGCTGCTGGCGGCAAGCCTCTATTGGATAACGCCGTTTACCCCGTTTCAGGCTGCCTTAGCGGGCTTGATGATTAGCCTGATGGGCTTTTTTGGCAACGAAGTGATGCGCGCCATCAAACGCAGCCTCGGCATCCGCTATTGGGGGCACGCATTCAGCACCCACAGCGTGTTAGACCGGCTGGACAGCCTATGCTTTGCCGCGCCCGTGTTTTTTCATGTGGTGCGGTATTATTGGACGTAGGCAGCCTGAAA
>CAJPSG010000260.1 GCA_905373195.1 Kingella oralis | reverse complement strand
AGGCTGCCTGAAAGCCTGTTGAGTGCGTTGTTGCGTGGCGTTTGGCATAGATAAACCTTTGAGGCTGGCTCGCATAAATTGAAAACCAAACCACAAAGCAACAAGTACTGCAATACCCATCAAAAGCTTAAAACCAAAGTAAACGATAACCAAAAAATTCGCCGTTCCCGCCATCCAGCCATTCCCTGCAAATTGCCCTGTTTGCCGTTGGATTCTGCGCTGCTGCTCTTGTCGCTCGCGTTCTCTGACGTGTTCGCCCCATTCCATTTTAAATCTCCTACTTTTGTTTTTGACTGGCTGCTCGGATGTAATCTTCATCCGTGATGTTTTCAATTCCTTTGAGGATAAGCAAGTTTAGGATTTCCGTTTCTTTGAAGCCTGCTTTGGTCGTAACGATGGCATGAATAAACTGCTCTTTCACTTTGTCCCATGTTGGTTCTTGAATGTGCTTGCTTGGCATTTTTTGCTCCAAATTGTCTCAATCAAGCGACAAATATATTTTTTCTTAGAAACCCTGTAAATATTTTCTTGACATCTTAGAAACTGTGTTTATATGATTACGCCTAAATCTATTTTCTAAGAAAATATTTTTAGGGTCAAAAATGAGTGCAACCAAATCCAAGATTGCCCTAATCGGCAACATAGAAAGCTTTATTAACCATCACGGAATAGAAAATTGCGGTTTTCTAACGTTGACTTTCCCCGATAGCGTTAAAGACGTATTTGAAGCATCAAACCGATTCAACAGCTTTCGTACTGGGTTCTTGGTTAAACGCATGAATGGCTACATTGGTGTTTACGAACGCACTAAACGCGGCGTAATTCACTTTCACTTTGTGATTGCCCTAAAAGGCAACATCCTATGGGAAAAGCGCGGGCATTCCATCGTAACCTTCAATCACAAAGAAGTGAAAAGCAAAAGAACGCCTCGCCGCCTGCGCTATCGCAGCGCAAACGCCTTTCTCAAATCACTTTGGAAAGAATTATTAGAAGTCCTCCCTCTTTACGGCTTCGGTCGTCATGAACTCGTCCCCGTAAAAAGTGAAAAAGGCGTTGCCCACTACCTCGCAAAGTATTTAAGCAAGGGCATTGAAGAGAGAAAACCACAAGATAAAGGCTTTCGGCTCGTCCGCTCCACCATCGGCAAAAATGCAGCGGCATGGAAAGCCTATACAACAAACTTTGCTTTTGTTTCTAACACAGAATGGCGTGAAGCATTAAGTGGCTATATCACACGATTAGCAGCATCGGCGAAATTCATTTTAAAAAAATATGGCAGTCTGTTGGATTTGCCCATTTTTGAAACCTACCGTAATGATTTAAGCCTCACAGCCAGCATGAATGCACAAAACTATTCTGAAGTAATGAAGTTTAAATGGGGTCCGAAATGGTGCTATTGGTTTAAAGAAAAAATCGTTGAAGCCTATGAGTACCATCAAAACGAAAGTGAACAGATTTTTATTTGGTTTGAAGACTTTGTAGAAAAGGCGGTCTTTAAATTGAGTTTCAACCCATCCACGGGGGAAGTTATAGAACTTTAAGCAAGTATCTCTATTTTTTGAGTATTTACATTTTTAACCAGTATCTCGATTAAGGAAATAATCATGGCTGAAAATACAAAAGCAACTGCAACAAGCGGCTTCTATGACGACGTGTCTAAATCTACCGAAACGCAAGGCGTGTTTATCGTCGGCGATTATCTGAAACTCACACAGTCCACCAGTAGAGAGACTGGGGAAGTTTCCCACCATGTCAATCTGCTCGTGGATTTGGGTGAATCCATTTCAACCATCAAAATCAAAACCAAACAGCCCGAAAAGTGGGCAAAAATGATTAAATCCGCCTTGGTAAAAATCCGTGTCAATGCATTTACACCAAAAGATTCCAGCGCGATTTATTACAGCGAAATTTAGGCTTTTTCAGGGGTTTTACGGCTTTTTCCGATGCGCCTTGACCCCGCTAAAAAAGCCGTGTGAATTAAGGCGTTAGCCGTCTGTTGGGCGGATGCGGATGCGATGCGCGTCCCGCGCGCGCCGCGCCGCCCAACAGACAATAAAAGCTCCATAGGCTAGGCGTTTTGCCTTTGAAAAACGTCAATTTAAAAAAAGGAGGCTCTTATGAGCATTGTTAAATCTGTGAAAGCGAAAACGTTCGCTGGCGTGATGGCAGTTTCTGCTATGACTTTGTCTGTTCCTGCTCGTGCTGATTGGGTGGCAGATGTGAAATCTGGTTTGGATACTGCGTTTGCTAATACTCAAAGCATTGCTGCTGCTGTTGTGGTTGGCTTTGCGGTGATTTTTGGCATCAAGCTGGCAAAAAGCGTTATGCGCTAATCAAGGGGCTGAGAATGGGCTATCAGGTTGGCAATATTTGTTATCCAGATAAAGCACTTGCGGAAGATGCGTATTTTTCGCAAGTGTCGCCTGTTCTCACTTCTGACGGCTCTTTAAAGATGATAAGCAAAAAAGGCAATAACTGGTTTTATGGGTCGGTACAACTTAAAGCGGATTTTCCTGAATGCTCTGCTGCGGCAAATTTTAAGGCAGGTGTTGAAACGTTTTCGCCTTTGGTTTTGATTGCGGTAACTTTGTTTGGGGCGGGATTGATAACTAGGCTTTTGAGATGATTGATATTTATTTTATTGAGGGGGCGATTGTATGTTTAATGGTCGTTTATTTTTTGCTGCGTCTGTAATGACGCTTTTTTTGTATCCAATGGCGGCAATGGCGGCGGATGTGTCGCCTCCTACTGGGGAAGCGGATGGTGGGAAATTGCCTAATGTAACCATCACGCCATGCACAGGGCAGCATGACGGTTATGAATGGACAAACAAAAAGAGTGGGAGAACATTTGTTTGTCAAAATGGCGTGAGTGTGCTGAAAGGGCTTAATCCGCCAAAAAGACCATGCGTTGTTGATGTAACCCCAAATGGTTTTAGTGATGAACATTGTCGCGGGGCAGTAACTAATGACGATGGCAAAATAGGCGGGGGTGGTACAGGAAACGATAAAACAGGCGTTGGCGGGAATGGAAAAGGGGGAGATGGCACGGGCAAAGGCTCGGGCGGTGGCGTGGGTGGCGGTTCGGGTTCGGGTGGTGGTAGCGGGGGAAGTGG
>CAJPSG010000259.1 GCA_905373195.1 Kingella oralis | reverse complement strand
CCACCAAGCTCAATTGCCAGTTGAGATACAGCAACACGCATACCAAGCCAAGCACAATCATGGTGTCGCGTGTGAGCACGATAAACACATTGCTGGCGTTGCTGATGGAGCCTTCGGTCATTTGCACAATGCTCATCAAGACGGTGCCCGATGGGGTTTTTTTGTAAAAATCGGTGGGCAGCAGCAGCATTTTGTTGAACATATCGCGGCGCAACGTGCTGATGGCCATCACGGAAACCCATGTGAGCAAATAGGTGCTGGCGAAGCGGCAAACGCCGCGAATCAACACCAAGATGATGAAGAACACGGGCACAATCCACACTTTTTCGGCTGTGCCCCAAATCAGATAGTTAAACTGGTCTTTCCAGTTGGCAAGCGTGGCGAGGATGCCTGTGTCGGGGTTGAGCGCGGGCGGCTCGGATGGCATGGCAAAACCTTGATTGACCAAGGGCGCGATAAAGGCGGCAAGGTAGCTTTCGGTGGCGGCCACGCCCACAATGCCCATCAGCGCGAAGATGATGCGGGCTTTGTAGGGCTTGATGTAGCGCAGCAAGCGCATGAAACTTTGGGTGTCTTTTTTGGAGAATAGTCCAAAGGTGAGTTTTTCTATCATGTGTGTTTCTTTGGGTTGGGATGAGGCAGCCTGAAAACCGAAGGTTTCAACGCAAGCGCAAACAGGTTTTCAGGCTGCCTTAGGGCTTACGCGCGGTTTGCTTGGCGCGGGCAAGCGTTATTTCTCCTGTTTCAACAACGGATAACCCAACGCCTCGCGGCTGGCAACAAATTTCTGCGCCACTTGGCGGCTTAATGCACGAATGCGTCCGATATAGGTGGCGCGTTCGGTTACGGAAATTGCGCCGCGTGCATCCAGCAGGTTGAAGGTGTGTCCTGCTTTGAGCACGAGTTCGTAGGCGGGCAGGGCGAGCGGCGCGTCTTCGGTTGCCAGCAGGCGTTTGGCTTGGGCTTCGTAGCCGTTGAATTGGTCTAGCAGCCATGTGGCATCGCTGTATTCAAAGTTGTAAGTGGATTGTTCTACTTCGTTTTGGTGGTAAACATCGCCGTAGGTCAGCGTGTCGCCTGCGGGGGTGGTTGTCCACACCAAATCGTAAACGTTTTCAACGCCTTGCAAATACATGGCGAGGCGTTCTATGCCGTAGGTGATTTCGCCGAGCACGGGCGTGCAATCTATGCCGCCCACTTGTTGGAAATAGGTGAATTGGGTTACTTCCATGCCGTTGAGCCAAACTTCCCAGCCCAAGCCCCATGCGCCAAGGGTGGGGTTTTCCCAGTCGTCTTCCACGAAGCGGATGTCGTGAACGGTGGGGTCGATGCCGAGTTCTTTCAGGCTGCCTAGATAGAGGTCTTGGATGTTGTCGGGCGCGGGTTTGAGGGCAACTTGAAATTGATAATAGTGTTGCAGGCGGTTGGGGTTGTCGCCGTAGCGCCCGTCTTTGGGGCGGCGGCTGGGTTGCACATAGGCGGCGTTCCACGGCTCGGGCCCGAGCGCGCGCAGGCAGGTGGCAGGGTGGGATGTGCCCGCGCCTACTTCCATGTCAAAGGGTTGGATGATGGCGCAGCCTTGGTTTGTCCAGTATTGTTGCAATTTGAAGATGATTTGTTGAAAAGTGAGCATAATGGTTTGCATGAATGGAAATTGGAAAACGCGCTATTTTACTGTATTTTCAGGCTGCCTGAAATGCGAGAACCCATATTCACAAGCATCATCGCCATTTTTTATCCCTTTTGGCACGGCTACGGCGTTGAGTTTCTGCGTCAATAGTCTCGCTATTGGCTTGAAACTCGCCTTGTAGCCGCACCAAAATGAATAAAAACTTAGCGATGCTGCTTATGAACATGGGTTCTAGATTGTGTGTTTTTGTTAAGAAATATTTAGCTATCTTGACGTTTCGTATATAATGGCTCGCATTGTCGCACAGCCGTTTGGCTGGTGCGTGTTATTTGGAAGCTACATGAGTCGTCGTCATCATAGAAAATCGCATCGTTCGCATCGTTCGCATCCTGCGCCACACGCCCAACTCGCGCAGCAAGGGCAGCCTGAAAACGAGCAAAAGCCCGCGCTCAAGCCGTTTAATATGCGGCGCGTGGTGGCGATGAGCTTTGCGATTGCGGTGGCGATGGTGTTGCTGTCGTATGGTGTGAATCGGCGCGAACAGGCGGCGATGCAGTCGGCTGAACCGCCGATGGCTTCGGATACGGGCGTGATTCCCGATTCGGAAGCGCAGGCGGCGGAGCGGGCGGCGCGCTTGTCGGCTTCGCAAGAGGAGGGCATGACCGCCCCTGCGGATGCGGATGATGATGCGGCGGCATCGGCGGCAGCGAGCGAATTGGGCGCGGCGGAATCGGCTTCGGATGCGTCGGCGGCTTCGGCTTGGTAAACCGTTTTTCTATCCCCCTTTTCAGGCTGCCTTGTGGTAAGTTTAAGGCAGCCTGAAAACTTTAAAAAACTTCAACACGAGGAATAACACCATGTTTAAAAAACATATTCTCACGGCAATGTTATGCTCTGCCTTTTTGCTCGCGGCGTGTTCGGGCGGCAATGGCGGCGCAAGCAGCAACGCCGGCGCCTCTGCCGCCAGCAGTGCAGGTTTGGATGTGAGCAAAACATATATTGTTGCCACCGATGCGTCTTATCCGCCGATGGAATACATGGACAACGACCAAGTAGTGGGCTTTTCGCACGATATCTTGGATGCGGCGGCTAAGTCGCAAAATGTGAAATTGGAATTTGTGAACACGCCGTTTGAGGGCTTGTTTGCCAATGTGGACAAGGGCGACAGCGATGTGGGGCTGGCGAGCATCACCATCAATGACGAGCGAAAACAACAGCTTGATTTTTCCGATCCCTATTTTACTGCCACGCAGATGATTATCACGGAAAACAAAAACAGCAACGCGGTAAAAAGTTTTGCTGATTTGAAAAACCGCACCGCATCGGTTCAAGCGGCAACATCGGGCGATTTGATTTTGCAAAAATTGCAAGGCAAAGACAGCACCAAAATCAAACGCTTTGAAACTATGCCCTTGGCGTTTAAAGAATTGGAAACAGGCGGCGTGGATGCCGTGGTGGGCGACAGCAGCGTGGTGGCGTTTTATGTGAAACAGCACCC
>CAJPSG010000258.1 GCA_905373195.1 Kingella oralis | reverse complement strand
GCGAATGTAAGGTTGTCTGAAAAGGAAGCGGCGTTAAAAAAACAATTAGCTGAAAGTCTTGAATTTTGTGTTCGTGCTTATGGTGGTTCTAGTCGTTTGGGGCAGGAATGCTCGGAAAAGGCTATTAGAGATACTGAGAAGGAAAAAGCAGATATTGAGGCGAGTAGACAGCGGGGCATTGCGCGTGCAGCAAAGGAAAAGGCTGCGATTGATGCCATGAAGCCTCATCCTGTTCCCAATGTGCCTATGCCAAATGGTGGCAATGGTGTTGGCGGTGGAAATGGCGACAACATTACTAATAACAACATAACAAACAACATTACCAATAACGATACCACCATAAATAACAATACTAATATAACCAATCATGGGGGCAGCGGTGGCGGCTCTAAAAGTGGCGGCAATGGCAACGGTAGTGGTGGTCAAACGGGCAACAATATGGGCAATGGCTCGGGCAATGAGGATGGCAAGGGTAAGGGTGATGGATTTTCAGAATACTGCGCGAAAAATCCCGATGCGCTGGCGTGTCAAAAGATGGGCAAGATGTCGGATGTGAAGTTTCCTGATTCCGATGCTGAGAACCATTTGGATAAAGGTTTGAAGGATTTTAAGAGTAGTTTAAAGGAAAAGGGGAAGGTAGCTTCTGAAGGATTTGCGTATAAGTACAAGAATTTTCTAAGTCGTGGTGATACGGCTGCTTGTCCGCCGCCGATTACTTTTGAAGCTTTTGGGGTAAAGGGGGCATTTAAATATGATTGGCTTTGTCAGTCTATGGAAATGGCGCGGGGATTGGTAATTGCGGCGTTTGCGTTGTTTACGGCGTTTTTTGTGGTCAAAAATTTGAAATAGAAAGGGATTTGATATGCCTATTTTGATTGTGTTGGCTAATCTTTTGGCGGGGATTGCGCCTTTCTTGGCACGAATTAGCTTTGTGATGTTTTTTGGCTTTGTGTTTAGATTGGTTCTGGGGTTTGGCTTTGCGATTGTGAGTTATAAATATGTGGGGGATTTTTTTGAGAATATGAAGTCTACGTTTGTGGCTGGTTATAACTCGTTGCCTGCTGCTTTGTTGGCTTTGTTGGATATTGGTGGTTTTACTACGGGGTTTAATATTATGTTCTCGGGCTTGTCTATGATTGTGGGTATTTGGATGGCTAAATCAACTTTGAGTATTCTTTCATGATTTACTTGATTACAGGCACGCCAGGCACGGGTAAAACCGCGTTAGCGGTTGAGATGATTTTGACTAACTATGATGGGCTGTTTACGCAACAGCTAGATAATGGCGAAATAATCCCGCGTCCGCTGTATTTCTGCCATATTGATGGGTTGGATGCGCGTAAATTCAAGGCGCATGAATTGACTGAACAAGAGTTGATTTCTGCTCCGCTGAAAGATTTGGTGCCGCAAGGTAGCGTGGTAATCGTGGATGAGTGCGACTACACTTATCCTGTACGCTCTGCTGCGCGGGAAGTGCCTCCGTATGTTAAAACTTTAAAGGAATTGCGCCATGAGGGATTTACTTTAATCTTGATGACGCAAAACCCGTCTATGATTGATAAATATGTTCGCCAGTTAGTCGGCAAGCATATTCATTTAGAACGTAAGGTATTGGGCACAAAAAAATATGAGTGGTTTCGGTGCGAGGAGAATTTAAATTCGCAGTCTTTCGCGCAAGCGGTTGGCGAATTTTATCGTCCAAGCAAAGAAGCTTTTAAATACTACAAATCCGCTAGTATGCACGTTAAATTTAAAAAGAAGCTGCATCCTGTGTTTGTTTGGTTGCCTTTGTTGGTGGTTTTGGGTGCGTTTTTGACTTATCGGGGGATTTCGGGATTTACGGATAAGTCTAAATTTGACAAGGTAAAAAATCAGCCTGTTGCGGGTGTGGTGGATGCTGCTTCTGCGCCTGCAGTTATTTCTGCTTCTGCGGTTGGGGATTCGGCTTCTGTGCCAGCGGTGGGGGGCTGGATTGGCTGCTTCTGAACCTGTTGGCACAAAGCTGGATGATTTCAAGCCGCGTATTGATTCTTTGCCTGAAACAAAGCCTATCTATGATGGGCTGCGCCATCCTATAAACATGGAAACGGTGGCGGGCTGTGTTAAGACTTCTAGCTCGTGTAACTGCTATACAGAACAGGCAACAAAAGTTTATGTCAATAAAGCCATGTGCGAGTATTGGGCAGAAAACGGCATTTTTCAGGTGTATAGGGATGTGCGTTTGCCTGTTTCTACTTCCAGCGTGCAAAATTCAACTGCTAACCAATCGGCGCAAGTTTTGGAATTACAGTAATCTTCCTAGGGTGGGTGGTCGCTGGCAAGGTGCATAGAAAAAACGAGAGGCTTTTTCATGTTCACATTGTCTGCGACTGGGTGGGCAAGCCGTATGGCTGAAAGGCAACCTGAAAACTTTTCAGGCTGCCTATTTTTTTACTCCTCGTCTGTAAATTTGGCTTCAAACGCCTCAATTTCGCGTTTCCGCTGCTCGTGTTCTTTTACAAGGTTTTCGGTTAGCTGCTCTTTAATTTCAAACAGAATTTCTGTTGATTCACGGTATAAGCCGCTTAACTCACTGTCCCAGTCGTAGCTTAAAATTCTAAGCGTGATGGTTATTCCGTTGAGGTTGCCTAGCGCGTCGTCTAACGCAACGCCTTTTGTCTTGCCTTCGGCAAGTTCGCGTTTTGCTATATTTTGGTAGAATGCAAGTTCAAAGCGGAATCGTTTGTAAACTTTTTCGCGTGCCTCGTCTTGCTGTTTGCAAAGTTCATCGTATTTGTTGATTTCTGTGTTCATGGTGATTACTCCATAGGTTAGGTTGAAATATCCGCGCGCTCCCCATATCAGGATGGAGGAGGTGCACGGAGGGGGTTTTTGTTTTGGTGGGCTAAATGCCCACCAGAACAAAGAAACGGTTAGTGCAGCTTTTTTTTAATCAGTCCGTTATCGGCTTCGGCAGGGGGTTGCGTTGGAAAAAGCAAAGCCGTTTTAAAAAAGCAATACGGAAGGTTTGTAAAGATTTGGCGCATTAGCCGCTAAAACCCTAGCGAAAAAGCTAATGCGCCAAATCTTTATGAATACCGTATTGCTTTTTTAAAACGGCTTTGCTTCCATCGCAAAACCCCCCAACGAAGC
>CAJPSG010000257.1 GCA_905373195.1 Kingella oralis | reverse complement strand
AGCAAAACCACATGGAACGGCGATATTGACAGCGAAATCATCATCCCCGCCAACACGTTCACCGAAAACAACAGCACCATCGCTTGGGAAGCCATCTCCGCCGCGTTCACGCTCAAAAACGGCAAAGACGGCAGAGAGCTGCACAACCTAAAAGTCAAAATCCCCAGCATCACGCTCAAAGACCCGCAATACAACGGCGCGATTAAAAACGTCAGCTATCAAGCCGATTCGTTTAATCTCGCCATGCTCGCAACAGGCAAAGCCAGCGGCAAGGTGGAATCCATCACCTTCTCCGCAACGGGCGACACGCCGTTTGAAATGAGCCTGAGCAATCTGGAAAGCAGCGCCGATACCGCCATCAAAAGCGGCAAATTGGTTTACACCAGCACCAGCAAATTGGACGAACTCAGCTTCAAGGGCATGCCGCAGCAAAATGTTAAGCTGGAACAAATCCGCTACAATCTAAACATGAAAGATGTGGACGCCAAAGCCTTTGAAATCATCGCCAACCTGTTTAAAGCGCAAGGCGAACACTGCGTAACCGCTGCCGAAAGCGAAAAAGCGGGCGCAGAATTTGTTAAAGCGCTGGTGCAATCGGGCGGCGCGTTTGAATCCAAAGACAACCAAATCGTGCTCAACGGCAGCAAAGCCACCATGCAATGGGAAGGCAGCATCCCTGCGACCGTTGTCAATGAAAAAATGACGGAAGAGCAACTAGAAGAGCAACTACAAGAATTGGCGAAACAGGCGAAAGCCCAAGGCGAAGTGCGCATTGATAAAAAATTCATCCGCGAAGCCTACAAAATCTTTACAAACATCATCGGTGCGCCAATGGATGATGCGCAGCTTGAACAAACCGCGCAGGCGTTTGAAAAAGGCATGCTGGAACTCAACAATAGCGAATTAAAAGACAGCATACAAGCCAAAGCAGATGGTGAGCAGCTGGTAATCACCTTCACCAAAGAAGCAGGCAAACTGCCCGCCGCGCTGGATAAAGCAGCACGCCGTGGGGCGCATTCTTCGGCGGAAGCGATGCCGTAATTGGATGGTTAAAACGCAAAGGCAGCCTGAAAAGGGAAATCTCGTTTCAGGCTGCCTTTTGCTTGGGATAGGGCAGCCTGAAAATGCTCTGCACGTCGCGCGGCGATAATCTTCACACAACGCTGTCGCCAAAATTAAAAACGACTGGGAAATATGAAGCCAGTCGTTTTTGTTGTTTACACGTTTTCAGGCTGCCTTATCGCTTCAATTAAGGCAGCCTGAAAAACAAAAAACCCTGCATCCAGCAGGGTTCTTATTTTGGCTTACTTGTTTTTCTTCTCTTCCTCCGCTTTTTTCTCATCGGCTTTCTTTTTCTCTTCCGCCAGTTTTTTCACGCCCTGCCCCAAAGACTGCTGCCATTCGCTTGGGTTTTTCAGCAAATCCAACGCTTTGCGCAGTTGGTCGTCTTTGCTGGGGTCGGGTTTGCGGCGCGAAGCCAAATCTTCCAATTTCGGTTTCGGCTCGCTGGCGGCAGCGGGCTGAGTTTCTTCCTTGCTGTCGGGTTCGGAAGCTGAAACATTGGTTTTCACGCCATTTTCGCCCAGCGGGTTATCAATGTGTCCCGACAAATCCGCCTCGTGGCTTTCAAACGTGCGCGTTTTGTCTTTCACTTCTACATCGGGCACGATGCCTGTGGCTTGGATGGAGCGGTCGTTGGGCGTGTAATACAGCGCGGTGGTGATTTTCAACGCGCCGCCGCTAGACATCGGAATCACCGATTGCACCGAGCCTTTGCCAAAGCTGCGCGTGCCCACGATTACCGCGCGTTTGTGGTCTTGCAATGCGCCCGCTACAATCTCCGAAGCCGAAGCCGAGCCCGAGTTAATCAACACGGTGATGGGGATGTTTTTGATTTCGGCAGGCAGTTGCGCCAATGGGTCTGTGCCGACCGACAAAATATAATCCTCGGGGCGCGCTTTGAGCAGCATACCTTGCTTGTTGTCGCGCCCTTTGGTGCTAACGACCACCGAATCTTTGGGCAAGAACACGGCGGACACGCCCACCGCGCCGTTGAGCAAGCCGCCGGGGTCGTCGCGCAAATCCAGCACCAAGCCTTTGAGCGGGGCTTTGTTTTCTTGGGTTAATTTGTTTACTGCCTCGGCAACCGAAGCCACCGTGCGTTCTTGGAACTGGGTTACGCGGATGTAGCCATAGCCGTTTTCCAGCAGATTTGAGCGCACGCTTTGCACTTTAATAATAGCGCGGGTGAGGTTCACGATAATCGGTTTATCCGCATCTTTGCGCGATAGGGTAAGCGTGATTTTGGTGCCCGGTTTGCCGCGCATTTTTTTAACTGCATCACTCACCGTCATGCCGCGCGTGGATTCGTTGTCAATTTTCACGATAAAGTCGCCGCTTTTCACGCCTGCGCGTTCGGCGGGGGTGTCTTCAATCGGCGCGATCACTTTCACAAAGCCGTCTTCCGAGCCAATTTCCATGCCCAAGCCGCCAAATTCGCCCGTGGTGGACTCTTTCATTTCGGCGTAGCCTTTTTTGTTCATGTATTCCGAATGCGGGTCTAGCCCTGCCACCATGCCTTTGATGGCTTCTTCTAGCAGCTTGTCGTCGTCGGATTTGTTGACATAATTGGCTTTAATTTGCCCATACACTTCCGCCATGGTTTTGAGCGATTGGATGGGCAGCTTGTCGTCGGTTTTTTTATCGGCGGCAAAACTTTGTGCGCCGATGCTCAACGCTATTCCGCTGATTGCGCCGCAGGTGTAGAGGGCGATTTTTTTCCAAGTTTGAGACATAGTTGTGTGTCTTTCCTTTTGTTGTCGTGTTGTTTCAGGCAGCCTGAAAACGCAAAGGCGTAAGGGTAGGCGATTTTGCGGGTTTAGAAAAGAGTGTAAACGAAAATTAATGAAAAAGATGAGTGGATTAGCGGTTTCAGGCTGCCTATTGGGGCGAGTTGAGGCAGCCTGAAAATGGGGGATGGGTTTGTGGGCATTCGGTGGTGTTGCCAGAGGCAGCCTGAAACCTTTGATGATGCATCACGTTGAAAATATTTGGCGACGAGCCGTCGCCGCTCCATTTTGGATTTCAGGCTGCCTTATTCGCTCAACAGCCTTACCCGCGAATCCGCTCAATCTTCG
>CAJPSG010000256.1 GCA_905373195.1 Kingella oralis | reverse complement strand
ATTGAATGTCAACACGCCCTAAGGTTAGAAAGTTAAATTTATAAGACTGTTGGTAAAAAAAGCAAATGTTATTCCGCTACTATTTGATTAAACACAGGGTGGTTTGTGTACTATGTTGTTTTTTCAAATAAGATAAAAATAGGTGCAAATGAAAGAAAGTGGAGGTTGTTGTTTTTAAACATGGGGCTGGGATAGCAAAGGCGTGTGGGCGGTTGTTAGCGCGATGATTTTTGATGCGTCGGAAGGATAATGAGGCAGCCTGAAACGGGGTAAAACAGTTTCAGGCTGCCTTTGGCTTGGCAAAGGTTTCAGGCTGCCTTTGCTTGACCGCACCCGCAAAAAAACCTACAATCTGCACTCTTTTTGTGAAGCCATCGTCTTCAACTTAATCTGACTTATCTTTCAAACAATGCCCGCTGCGGCATTTTTTAGTGGATAAACAAACGCGCCAACGCCGTATCATGTTCAGTTTATTCACTTTTGCAAGTTGTCGCCGATGAAACCTACCAGCGCACGCTGGCGACAACCTGCTGTTCATTCTTTTTGCCCTCTCCCGTTTTCAGGCAGCCTGAAAACGCCGCAATCAAAATAATCCGCACCCCGCTTCAAGGCTGCCTGAAAGCCATCAGGCAGAATGTTGTTGTTTTTTAACAGGAAAACCCATGACCATCAAATTCGCCGATTTAAACCTTGATAAAAACATTCTCTCCGCGCTCAAAAGCGCAGGCTACGAAGAGCCCACGCCCATCCAAGCCCAATCTATTCCCGCCGCCTTGGCAAACCAAGACATCATGGCTTCCGCGCAAACAGGCTCGGGCAAAACCGCCGCCTTTTTGTTGCCCAGCTTGCAAAAAATCATCAAACGCAGCGAAAAATCGGGCAAAGGCCCGCGCGTGTTGGTGCTCACGCCCACGCGCGAGCTTGCCCAGCAGGTAGAAAAAAACGCCCAGCTTTACGCGCAAAACATGAAATGGGTGCGCACAGTAACGCTGGTGGGCGGTTCGTCTTTTGGGCAGCAAATTAAAGCCTTATCGCGCCCGATTGATATTGTGGTCGCCACCCCCGGCCGCCTGATGGACCATATGCGCAGCGGGCGCATTGACTTTGACCGCTTGGAAGTGCTGGTGTTGGACGAAGCCGACCGCATGCTGGACATGGGCTTTATTGACGACATTGAAACCATTGTTGCCGCCACGCCCGAATCGCGCCAAACGCTGCTGTTTTCCGCCACTTGGGATGGCGCAGTAGGCAAGCTGGCGCGCAAATTAACCAAAAATCCCGCTGTGATTGAAATTGAACGCGCCGAGGCGCAGGGCAAAATTGAAGAGCAGCTTTTGTATTGCGACGACCGAAACCACAAAAACCGCTTGCTGGACCATATTTTGCGCGATGCCAACATCGACCAATGCGTGATTTTCACCGCCACCAAAGCGATGACCGAAACGCTGGCGGACGAGCTATACGAAAAAGGTTTTTCTGCCAACTGTTTACACGGCGATATGCCGCAGGGTTGGCGCAATCGCACGCTGATGGATGTGCGCAAGGGGCGGTGCAAAATTTTGGTAGCAACCGATGTTGCTGCACGCGGCATTGATGTGCCCACGATTACTCATGTTATCAATTATGATTTGCCCAAGCAGGCGGAGGATTATGTGCACCGCATTGGGCGCACGGGGCGGGCTGGGCGCACGGGCATTGCGGTGAGCTTTGCCGATGCCAAAGAATACATGATGGTGCACAAGATTGAGCGGTACATTAACCGTAAGCTGCCTGAAATCGTGATTGAGGGCATGGAGCCCACGCGCAAACGCAATAAAAACGCCGACCGCAAACCGAAAGGCAAAGGCGGCTGGGGTGGCAAGCGCGGCGAGGGCGAGCGTTGGGGCATCCGTGATAAAAAGCCGTTTGGCGAGAAAAAATTTGGTGGTAAACGCGAGGGCGGGTTTAAGAAAGAGGGTTTTAAAAAGGATGGGTTTAAGGCGAAGCCCAAGGGCGGGAAGTTTCGTGATTGATTGATGCGGTTGGCAAGAGGCAGCCTGAAAACGATGGAATGGTCGTTTTCAGGCTGCCTTTTTGTGCAAAAAATGTTGGCGAGCGACTGGTGTTTTATTTTCAGGCTGCCTTTCATTTTCGGCTGAAACCTTTGCAAAACCAAGTAGGTCGGGCATTGATGCCCGACGTTTTTAGTTGTGGCGTATTATAGTCGCTCCAATTAAGCCTTATACAGCGTTGGCTCGTCTTGCTGTACTACTTGTACTATCTGCGACTCGCCGCCTTGTATAAGACTTAATTGGAACGACTATAAGATAAATAAGTCAGCGTTTGTCGGGCATAAATGCCCGACCTACAAATTGGTTGAAAACCGTTGCAAAACCTGCAACCGATGGCGCGTTGGCGGCTCGCCGACATGTTTTCAATCGGTACAGCCCTGTTGAACAAAGGCATTTGGCGATGAGCCGTCGCCGCTCCATTTTAAATTTCAGGCTGCCTTTGGTGCATGAACGCGCTTATTTGCCTGCGGTGGCGAGTTTTTCAATCGCTAGCACAATCGGCGGGCAGTTTTGCTGGTTGATAAATTCGTAGCGCAGGGCGCGGTATTCGGTTTGCGGCAGGGCTTGGGCGAAGGCTAGGATGGTGGCGGTTTCGGGCTTGCCTTGTTCGTGTCCGTGATACAGCACGGCAATCAGGATGCCGCGCGGTTGCAGCAGGGCAAGCGCGGCTTGGAGTGCGGTGATGCTGGTTTCGGCTTGGGTGGTGATGTTGTGGTTGCCGCGCGGCAGGTAGCCCATGTTGAAAATGGCGGCGGCGATGGGCTGTTTGACGTACTGGGCGAGGTGTTGATGCCCTGCGTGGATAAGCTGCACGCGCTCGATAAGCTGGTGTTGCTGCAAGCGGTCGGCGGTGGCGGCAAGGGCGGCTTCTTGGATGTCAAACGCATAGACTTTGCCTGTGTTGCCAACGAGTTGGGCGAGCAGGAGGGTGTCGTGTCCGTTGCCTGCGGTGCCATCCAGTACGGTGTCACCTGCGTGGATGTGTTGGCGCAGAAGGTCGTGGGCGAAGGGGAGTTGGGCGGTGAGGGACATTTTCAGGCTGCCTATCCAATAGCAACAATAGGCAGCCTGAAAATCATGATGCGAA
>CAJPSG010000255.1 GCA_905373195.1 Kingella oralis | reverse complement strand
TTTGCCCACTTGGGCGCGGGCAACAGCGTGCCACCCGATTTAGCCATCGCCCTGCAATACATTGACGGCTTGGGCGAAGTTACCCAAACCTATCCGCTCAACCCCAACGGCTCGCCCAACGGCATTGCAGGCATCACCACCGCTGATGGTCGCGTAACCATTATGATGCCGCACCCCGAGCGCACCTTCCGCACCGCGCAAATGAGCTGGCTGCCTGAAAGCTGGCAACAGCATGAGCTGGCGGGGTGGTATCGTTTGTTTGCGGGGGCAAGAAAGGTGTTGGGCTAGGGCAGGGCGATGATAGATGCAGCCTGAAAACGATATTTGGCGTTTTCAGGCTGCCTTATTTATGCAGAGCATTGCGTTGCCACAATGCGCAAAGGGTAGAAATACAGCGCCCCCAGCGTGGGTATGGCGGCGCAACGCCATGAAATGGCTAAATGGCAGAAACAATCAATTTGAAACCGAAAAGGCAGCCTGAAAATGACTAGAAGCATTTTCAGGCTGCTTTTGCATAGTCAGAATAAGGCGTGCCATTCCGCTGCGCACACAGTTAAGGCAGCCTGAAAAGGAGTAAACCCCATTCCACCGCTTTTCAGGCTGCCTCTGGTGATTGCTCCCGCCCCCTAACAATCATCTCCCGCTTAACCATAACAAAAAATTCTAAACAAATCTTTACATCAATGCCATAATACAGCGAACCTAGTTGAACCCTCCGCGCGGCAGTTTGCACCCTCAGCAACGCGCCCGCAGCGCCGTTTGTTTCGCCGCATCCACATCGCAAGAGCAAAGCACAACACACCCCGCAATGGCTCATCAAGTTCTGATTTCTAACAATTATTTCCCATCATCCCTTGCTACAACAGGAGAATCCCATGAACGATTGGCATCAAACCCTAAGCTCAGGCACGCTGCTGCTAATTGCCGCCGCAGCCATCGCCTTAATTTTATTGATGATTATCCGCTGGCGTGTGCACGCGCTGCTCACGCTCACGGTGGTCAGTCTGCTGACCGCGTTGGCAACAGGCATCCCCGCGCAAGCCATTGTGAACGATGTGTTGCTGAAAAACTTGGGCGGCACGCTGGGCGGCGTGGCGATTTTGGTGAGCTTGGGCGCGATGCTCGGGCGGCTGGTGGAAACATCGGGTGGGGCGCAATCGCTTGCCGATGCCATGATTCGCACCTTTGGTGAAAAACGCGCCCCGTTTGCGCTGGGCGTGGCATCGCTGCTGTTTGGCTTCCCCATCTTCTTTGACGCAGGCTTGGTGGTGATGCTGCCCATCGTGTTCGCCGTGGCGCGGCGCATGAAAGCCACCGTGCTGGCGTATGCCTTGCCGTCTATCGGCGCGTTTTCCGTGATGCACGTTTTCCTGCCGCCGCACCCCGGCCCGATTACCGCCGCCGAGTTATACGGTGCCAATTTGGGCTACATTTTGATTTTGGGCATCCCCATCGCCGTGCTCACATGGCTGATTAGCGGCTACGCATGGGGCTTGGCGGCAGACAAAATGTTCCCCATCAGCGTGCCCGATTTGCTCGCAGGCGGCAAACAAGACAACGACCAGCCGCAAGCCCCTGCCAGCGCAGGCTTGGTGGTGTCGCTGATGATGATTCCCATGTTGTTGATTTTCTTGAACACAGGCTTGCACATGGCCAGCGCATCGGGCTGGGTGGACGGCAAATCGCCCGCTGTGCAATTCTTGCGTATGGTCGGCAGCACGCCCGTTGCCTTGCTGATTTCGGTGTTGGCGGCGATGTATTTTCTCGGCACCAAACGCGGCATGAACGGCAGCGCGTTGGAAAAAACGCTGGATAGCACGCTCGGGCCCGTTTGCTCCGTTATCCTGATTACAGGCGCGGGCGGCATGTTTGGCGGCGTGTTGCGCGCATCGGGCATTGGCGACGCGCTTAAAGACAGCATGGCGCATCTGGGCGTGCCCGTGTTGCTCGGCTGCTTTTTGGTGGCGTTGGCACTGCGCATCGCGCAAGGCTCGGCAACCGTTGCCCTAACCACCGCCGCTGGCTTGATGGCAAACGCCGTTGCCGCTGCGGGCTATAACGAATGGCAGCTGGCAGGCGTGGTGCTGGCCACCGCCGCAGGTTCAGTCGCCGCCAGCCATGTCAACGATTCAGGCTTCTGGCTGGTGGGGCGACTGCTCAATTTAGACGTGGCCACCACGCTGAAAACATGGACAGTCAATCAAACCCTCATCGCGTTGATTGGCTTTGTGCTCTCGGCGGGTGCCGTGGCTCTGTTGGGCTGATGGCTGGCGGGGCGGTTTTCAGGCTGCCCCAATCGCCCCACGTTATACAAAAAAGGAAACGCACTATGACCAAGCACTACATCATCATGGGCATTTGCGGCTGCGGCAAAACCACCGTTGCCGAAGCCTTGCAACAGCATTTGCATTGCCCTTTTGCCGAAGGCGACGATTTCCACACCCAAGCCAACCGCGACAAAATGGGCGCAGGCATCCCGCTCAATGATGACGACCGCCGCCCGTGGCTAGAACGGCTGCGCGATTGGATGAGCGAGCAAGCGCAACACGGCGCAAGCCACACCATCGTTACCTGCTCCGCGCTCAAACACAGCTACCGCGATATTTTGCGGCAGGCGCAGGGCGAAGTGTATTTTGTGCATCTGTCGCCCCCCATCGCCGCCAACCGCGCGCGTATGGAAGCGCGGCAAGGGC
Source organism: Kingella oralis (assembly GCA_905373195.1). GTDB lineage: Bacteria > Pseudomonadota > Gammaproteobacteria > Burkholderiales > Neisseriaceae > Kingella_B > Kingella_B oralis_A. Next base: position 459 of record CAJPSG010000255.1, on the reverse strand, counting down.
ACTATATGAAAGCCAGCATGATTCAATCGCAGCTAGACACCTTGCAGCCGCTCGCCGCCGATGAACAAGGCGTGGTAATTACCAGCGCGGGCGCGCCCGATGAAGTGATGGTGGATGTGATGCGGTATGTGAACGCACAAGCGTGATAAAGATTAGGCAGCCTGAAACGAAATTCAGCGTAGCTAAAACCATTTGCCAGCGCACGGCTTGCAAGCAAGCCGTAGAAAGCGCGGGAGCAGTTTTCAGGCTGCCTCAACCATCCCGCCGGCACCCTAACAAAGCAACCTGAAAAGCCAAATTTCGCTTTTCAGGCTGCCTTATTCGTGCAGGGTAGGGCGGTTGCCACAAGGCGCAAAGGTTAGAAATACAGCGCACCCAGCGTGGGTATGGCGGCGCAACGCCATGAAATAGCTCAATCAACAGAAACGCTAGCGCAAAACCGAAAAGGCAGCCTGAAAA
>CAJPSG010000254.1 GCA_905373195.1 Kingella oralis | reverse complement strand
GACAAACTGGTTTTCGTGGTTGATTGTGATTAAACGGGCGGGCACGCCCAAGCAGTAAAAATCTAAAAATTGGGCGCGGGAGATGTCCAAAGCCCAATCGGTGTCGGCATAAAAATCGTTTTTGAAATGCAGAATTTCCCCGCTTAAACCTTGGATTAGGTCAAATCCCGTGTTGCTGATTTTCAGTTTGCCGATTTTACCTGCCAGCCGCACGCGTTTCAGCAGGGGCGTGTTGAAAACAGCGATGTCGCCCGTTTTCAGATTGTTTATCTCAATGTCTTCAAACACGGCGGGACCGACCATGCAGTTTAGGATTTCGCAATCCGACAGCCTGATGTTTTTGAAACGGGATATTTGGGCGGCATCGTCTTGCGTGCCAATGCTGCAATTGTCGAAAACGCAATGCGAGAGAGCTTTGTTTTCCATGCGGACGGGGGCGCGTTTGTCCAAGCTGCGTTCCATAAAGAAACGGGTGTTTTTGATTTCGCTGAACATGATTGTTTCCTTGTCGGGCGGTGTTTGGTTTTTCAGACGGCGTTTCAGGCTGCCTTTGATGCCGTCTGAAAGGCAGCCTGAAAAGGGTTTGACCGCTTTTCAGGCTACCCGAAACTGCCGCAGCAGATAATCAAACAGCGCTTCGGCAGCGTATTCGGCGTGTTCGCGGCGCATGGGGAGGTTGAAATAATAGCACTGGTCGGCGAAGTGGGCGCGGATGTCGGCAGGCAAACCGTATAGCTCGGCGTAGGCTTCGGCGATTTGGCGCACGGCGGTGGATACGGTTTGCAGGTCGCAATCGCGCTCGGTGATGTCGTAGAACAAGGTGCAGTGTTCGGCATCAAGGTTGCCGATGACAATCACGGGGTAGCGGTGGCGGGCGCAGTAGTCGTAGTGTTCGTTGTCGGCGCTGTTGCGGGTAAATTTGCGGATGGGCATTTTCAGGCTGCCTTGCCGTCCAGCTTTTTCAACACCGCCCGCACGGTTTTGATGCGCGTTTCCACATCTTCCATCGCAGCGGTAACGCGCAATTTATCCGCCCCCGCCATACGGTAATTCTTGTTGGACTGCATCAGCAGAATAATATCCGCAGGCTCGACGCTGGTGTGTTTGCCAAAGGTCAGCGTAAGCGAATCGGATGATGCGTCGATGGCGGTAATGCCGAGGCTTTTCGCCATTAACCGCAGGCGGTGGCTTTCCAGCAGGGTGGTTACGGGTTGTTCGGGCAGGCCGAAGCGGTCAACGAGTTCTTCGTGCACGGCGTTGATTTGGGCTTCGTTTTCGCAGGTGGCAAGGCGTTTGTAAAGCACCAGCCGCTCGTGGATGTCGGGGCAGTAGCTCTCGGGCAAGAGGGCGGGGCTGTGCAGCTTGATTTCGGTGGTAACGCCCAAAGGCGCGTCCAAATCGGGCTGGCGGCCTTTTTTCAAATCGCGCACGGCTTGTTTGAGCATTTCGGTGTAGAGCGTGAAGCCGACCTGCACCATTTCGCCCGACTGCCCTTCGCCGAGGATTTCGCCCGCGCCGCGTATTTCCAAGTCCTGCATGGCGAGACTGAAACCTGCGCCTAGTTCGTCCGCCGCCGCAATCGCATCCAGCCGTTTTTCCGCGTCTTTGCTGATGTATTCGGGCGTGAGCAGGTAGGCGTAGGCTTGGTGGTGGCTGCGCCCGACGCGCCCGCGCAGTTGGTGGAGCTGGGCGATGCCGAATTTGTCGGCGCGGTTGATGATGATGGTGTTGGCGTTGGGAATGTCTATGCCTGTTTCAATGATGGTGGAGCAGAGCAATACGTTAAATCGTTGCTGCAAAAAGTCGCGCATGACTTGTTCCAGCTCGCGCTCGCGCAGTTGTCCGTGCGCCACGCCGATGCGGGCTTCGGGCAACAGGGTTTCCAACCGATCGCGCATATTTTCTATGGTATCTACTTCATTGTGCAGGAAAAACACTTGCCCGCCGCGTTTGAGTTCGCGCAACACGGCTTCGCGCACGCTGCCTTCGCTAAACGGCTTGACAAAGGTTTTCACGGCAAGGCGGCGGCTGGGGGCGGTGGTAATCAGCGAGAAGTCGCGCAGACCTTCGAGCGCCATGCTGAGTGTGCGCGGAATCGGCGTGGCGGTGAGGGTGAGGATGTCCACGTTGGCACGCAGTTTTTTCAGCTGCTCTTTTTGACGCACGCCGAAGCGGTGTTCTTCGTCGATGATGACTAGCCCTAAGTTTTTAAACGAAATATCGTCCTGTACCAGCTTGTGTGTACCGATGACGATGTCCACCGTGCCGTCTGCCATGCCTGCAAGCGTGGCGCGGGTTTCTTTACTGCTGTTGAAGCGCGATAGCTGGGCGACTTTGACGGGAAAATCGGCGAAACGGTCGGCGAAATTTTGCGCGTGCTGCTCCACCAGCAGCGTGGTGGGGGCGAGCACGGCGACTTGTTTGCCACCCATCACAGCAACAAAGGCGGCGCGCAGGGCGACTTCGGTTTTGCCGAAGCCCACGTCGCCGCACACCAGCCTGTCCATCGGGCGGGCTTGGGTTAAATCGGCAATCACGGCGGCGATGGCGGCGGCCTGGTCTTCGGTTTCTTCGTAGCCGAAGCCGTCGGCAAAGGCGCGGTAGTCGTCTTCGCTGAACGGGAATTTGTGCCCTTCCTGCGCGGCGCGGCGGGCGTACAGGTTGAGCAGCTCGGCGGCGGTGTCGCGGGCTTTTTCGGCGGTCTTGCGCTTGGCTTTGTTCCATGCCGCGCTGCCAAGTTTGTGCAACTGCACGTTTTCATGCGCCGCGCCGGAGTAGCGGCTGATTAAATGCAGTTGCGAAACAGGCACATAAAGCTGGGCTTCGCCTGCGTATTCAAGCAGCATCATTTCTTGCGCTTCGCCGCCCAAGTCCATCGACACCAAGCCCATATAGCGCCCGATGCCGTGTTCTTCGTGGACAACGGGGTCGCCGATGTTGATTTCGGCAAGGTCGCGGAGTAAACCGTCGGACACGGCGGCGTGTTTCTTGCGCCGCGTGCTGCTGCGGCTTTTGGCGACGTATTGGTAGAGGTCGGATTCGGTGATGACGGCGAGGGGTTGCCCCCACCCTAACCCTCCCCCGCGAGCGGGAGAGGGGACGGCGTGGGCGGCGGGGTCGGCGGTTTCAGGTAGCCCTGTGCGTGCTTTCAGGCTGCCTT
>CAJPSG010000253.1 GCA_905373195.1 Kingella oralis | reverse complement strand
TGGCAGCGGGCTGCGTGGTTTTAACCGATGGTGTGGCAACGGCAGGCTGGGGCGTGGCTTTGGCGTAGAAATAGGCGGATTCGGTGGCGAGTGCGTTCAAATCTTGGGCGCGGTCTTTCACCAGCGCGATAACGTCTGCCAGTTTCAGGCTGCCTGAATCTGAAACGTTGATGCCTTGTTTTGCCAAGCGCGGGGCGATTAAATCGGCGAGGCGTTGGTTGTCGGCGGCTTTGATGTGTTCGCCGTTAATCCACAGCAGTTTTTTGCCGTCCATACGGCTGGGCGAGGCGGATACGCCGTTCAAATCAAACCATTGCACAAATTGTTTCATGCTGAAAAATTCGTCGTCGCCGTGCGCCCAGCCCAGCCGCGCGAGGTAGTTCAGCATGGCTTCGGGCAGGATGCCCATGTCAGCAAATTCGGTAATGGCGACGGTGTCGCCGCTGCGTTTGGAGATTTTTTTGCCTTGCTCGTTCAAAATCATCGGCAGGTGGGCGTATTGCGGCGGGGTTGCGCCCAATGCTTTGAAAATATTGATTTGTTTGGGCGTGTTGTTTACATGGTCGTCGCCGCGAATCACATGGGTGATGCCCATGTCAAAATCGTCCACCACCACGCAGAAGTTGTAGGTGGGCGTGCCGTCGGCGCGGGCGATGATGAGGTCGTCGAGCGCGGCATTGGGGATGCTGATGTCGCCTTTTACGGCATCGTGCCAATGGGTTACGCCGTCCAGCGGGTTTTTGAAGCGGACAACGGGTTCGCGGTCGGCAGGGATGGGCGGCAGCGTTTTGCCGGGTTCGGGCCGCCAGCGGCGGTCGTAGGTGGCGGTGCCTTCGCGCTCGGCTTTTTCGCGCATGGCGGCCAGCTCTTCTTTGCTGCAATAGCAGTAGTAGGCGTGTCCACTGGCGAGCAGTTGCGCGATGAGCTCTTTATAGCGCGGGAAGTTTTGTGTTTGGTAAACGATGTTATCGCGGTTGTCGGCGTGCAAGCCTACCCAGTCCATGCCTTGCAGAATGATTTGCACGCTTTCGGCGGTGGAGCGTTCCAAATCGGTGTCTTCGATGCGCAGCAGAAATTCGCCGCCGTGGTGTTTGGCAAATGCCCATGAATAGAGGGCGGTGCGCACGCCGCCGATGTGCAGATAGCCTGTGGGGCTGGGGGCGAAACGGGTTTTGATGGTCATAATGGACTTTCGTTGTGTAATGGGAAAGGGTGGGGATTTTACTGTTTTCAGGCTGCCTGAAAAAGGGGTTGGTTATAAGCAAGAGCACGGCGTTTTGCCACGTACCACGCTTGGGGCGGTGCTTTGTGGTAAGCATTTCAGGCTGCTTTGGGATGGTGTGAAAAATTTTAGCCTGTGGATGGAGGGAGTGAGGCAGCCTGAAAACGAGCGAAGCGAGTTTCAGCGAAGCTAAAACGTGCCTTTAAAAATGTTTTCAGGCTGCCTCAATCCTCCGCCCATGGGTCGGCGCGGCGTTGGCGTTTTACCAAAATGCGTACCGCGCCATCGTTGCCTTTGTGCGGTTCGCAGTAGGCGAGCACGTCGGGATGCGCCATCAGCCAGCGGCGCACGAGGTTTTTGAGCACGGGGGTGTAGCCCGATGAACCCAAGCCGCTGCCGTGGATGATTTCGCCGCACACGCCGCGCCGTTTCACAAATTCAATAAATTCGTTGAGCACTTGCTGGGCTTCTTCTTGCGTGTAGCCGTGCAAATCCACATCGGCGACCACTTCGTAATGCCCGTTTTGCAGGCGTTTGATGTCGTTTGCGCCTTGTCCGTTTTTGCTGAATGTGGCGGGGATTTCTAGCTGCACGCCCTCGCCTACATAAAAATAGTTTTCTTCGCCCAAGTCGTCTGCCTGCTGGCGCGGCTTGATGGCTTTTTTGCTGGCGGGGGCGACGTATTGATTGGTGTTTTTAATCGGGGTTACGTCTTTCATCAGCTCGCTAAAATTGACTTCGGTTTCTTGCGCGGCTTGTTGCTTGGCTTGCGCTTCGGCGGCGCGGCGTTCGGCGGTTTGCGCTTGGGCTTGTTTGTGCAGGGCTTTGAGTTGGTCTTGATAGTTCATGGTGGGGCTTTCGGGGTGGGTTGAGGCAGCCTGAAAATGGGTAAAGCGGTTTTCAGGCTGCCTTTCGCATCAGCATCACACCGCTTTCAATATGCGGCGTAAACGGAAATTGGTCAAACAGCGCGGTGGCTTGGATGCGGTGCGTTTGCGTGAGCGTGTGCAGGTTTTGCGCCAGCGTTTCGGGGTTGCACGACACATAAATAATGCGGTCAAACTGGGCAACGAGTTTCAGTGTTTCGCTGTCCACGCCTGCGCGCGGTGGGTCAATAAAAATGCTGGAAAAATCGTAATCCGCCAGCGCAATATCGCTTTCGGCTAGGCGGCGAAAGGTGCGGCAGCCTGAAAACGCTGCGGTGAACTCTTCGGCGGATAGGCGGGCGATTTTGATGTTGTCAATTTGATTGTGCGCGATATTCCATTGCGCGGCGGCAACGGAGGTTTTGGACACTTCGGTTGCCAGCACGCGGCGAAAGTGGCGCGACAAGGGCAGCGTAAAATTGCCGTTGCCGCAATAGAGTTCCAGCAAATCGCCGCCCGCGCCTTGCGCTTGTTGGCACGCCCATGCCAGCATTTTTTCGCACACGATGGCATTGGGCTGGGTGAAGCTGCCTTCGTATTGGCGATAGGCGTAGCTTTGCTCGTTTACAGTCAATCGCTCGGTTACAAAATCTTGGCTGAGCACGATTTTTTGCCCTTTGCTGCGCCCGATGATGTGGATGCCCAAATCGCGGGCTAGGGCGCGGGCGGCGGTTTGCCAATCCTCATCCAGCTTGCGGTGGTAAATCAGCGTAACCAGCATTTCGCCGCTGAGCGTGGCGAGAAATTCGCATTGGTAAAGTCGCGTTTGCAGCGCGCGGCAGCCTGAAAGGCGGTGGAGCAGGCGGGGCATCAGCGCGTTGATGCTGCTGTGGGCAGCCTGAAAATGGGTAAGCTTAATCAGCGAGGCGCGGGACGCTTTTTGCCCGTGGGCAAACATGGCGTAGCTGATTTGGTCGCTGTCGTGCCAAATGCGGAACTCGGCGCGCATGCGGTAGCCTTGCTTGGGCGAGGGGAACACTTGCGGCGCGGGGGCGGCAAAGGGAGAGAGCAGGGCGGTGAGGCGTTGGGTTTTTTCGGTGAGTTGGGCGGTGTAGGGCATGATGGTTAGTATGAGTGAGCAGGAAAG
>CAJPSG010000252.1 GCA_905373195.1 Kingella oralis | reverse complement strand
TGCACCGCTTGGATGCCGTGGAAAAGCGCATCCATATTTTAGACGGGCGCATGATTGCGTTTTTGCACATTGACCACGTTATCCGCGTTATCCGCGAAGCAGACGAGCCCAAGCCCGAATTGATGGCGGCGTTTAACCTTACCGAAATCCAAGCCGAAGACATTTTAGAAATCCGCCTGCGCCAGTTAGCAAGATTAGAAGGCATCAAAATTGAACGCGAGCTAAACGAGTTGCGCGAAGAAGCAGGCAGCCTGAAAACGCTGTTGGGCGATGAAAACGAAAAGCGCAAGCTCATCATCAAAGAAATCCAAGCCGATGCCAAACAGTTTGGCGATGCACGGCGCACGCTGGTGGAAGCCGCCGAACGCGCCACGCTCACGCAAACCACCGCCGATGAACCCATCACCCTAATCCTGTCGCAACAAGGCTGGCTGCGCGCCCGCGCAGGGCATGGCGTGGACACCGCGCAAATTGCATTTAAAGAAGGCGATGCCTTGCAACAAGTGCTGGAAACGCGCACCGTGCAGCCTGTTGTCGTGTGGGACACGCATGGGCGCAGCTACACGCTGGATGCCGCCGAAATCCCCAAAGGGCGCGGCGATGGCGTGCCGATTGGCTCGCTAATTGAATTGCCCAGCCAAGCCAGCGTGGTGGCGTTGTTGGCAGGCGCGCCCGATGCCTATTACCTGCTTTCAGGCTGCCACGGCTACGGCTTTATCGCCAAGCTGGAAGATTTGTTCACGCGGCAAAAAGCAGGCAAAGCGGTGCTTACGCTGGATGATAACGAAACCGCGCTGCCGCCCGTGCGCATCGCGCCCGATTGGCTGATTGCGCCCGAAAGCCGCATCGTGCTGGCGAGTGCCAACAAACGCCTACTTGCGTTTGCGGTGAGCGAGATGAAAATCATGGCAAAAGGGCGCGGCTTGCAACTGATCAAGCTGGCAAACGGCGACACGCTCGCCCTTATCAGCGCGGTAAGCAGCGAACTCTACACGCTGCACATTATCGGCAAGCGTGGCGCAATCCACCAAGAAACGCTACGCATTGCCGATATTGCAGGCAAACGCGCCAGCAAAGGCAAGCTGTTGGATATTTCAGGCTGCCTCAGCAAGATTGAAGCGCGTGAGGCAGCCTGAAAACGGTAAACAGCTAAACCACATCTGAGGCAGCCTGAAAACACAAAACAGCCCCCAAAGGCAGCCTGAAAACCCACCCCCAGAAAGCCCCCACTATGGCAGCACTCAAAGACAAAGACATCGGCATCCTCGAAGACTGGGACGAGCAAAGCAAGCGCGTTATCAACATGATAAACATCGCAAGGATTTCCATTTTCTGCTCCTTGCTTATCTTCCTTGCCGTTATCCACAACATTCGCGGTTCAGCCTCCATTGCCACCTACGCGCCTTTGGTAAACAACGAAGGCTGGCTACAAATTTGGTGTGCCGTTTACGGCGCAGTCATCATGTTCAGCCTTGCCAACCCCAAATGGCAGCTACAACAAAAAAACCGCACCCTGCCCAACGCCAGCGCGGTGTTTGACATCACCATGATGGGCATTCTCACCGCCCTTGCCGGCGGCGTGTCATCAGGCTTTGGCATCCTCGCCCTGCCCTTTCTTGCCACCGCCTGCGTGCTCAGCTATGGGCGTTACCCCCTGCTCTACGGCAGCTACGCCGCCTTGCTGATTACAGGCGACATCCTGTGGAAATTCTATCCATTTAGCATGGACATCATTCGCAGCAATCTTTCGCTGCTCACAGGGCAAATCCTGCTGATGGCCGCCTGCTACATCGTGCCCCTGCTCACTTCGCTTTCCGCCCGCTATCTGGTAACCGCCGATGATTCCGTGCGCAACCACCGCACCGCCTTTGAGCGATTAAGCGCGTTAAACAAAATTGTGCTCAACCGCATCCAAGAAGCCGTTATCGTCGTTGACCAAGATTGCCTTGTGTGGACGCACAACCGCCAAGCCAAGCAATATTTCTCCGAGCTAGAAAGCAACGAAATCGCCCCCTTTTTAAGCGGCTTAGTGAAAACATGGCGGCTAAAACCCGAAGAATCCTTTTCCAACCTATCGCCGATTAACTCCACGCTGATGTATGTTCGCGCCGTGCCCATCATCCAAGAAGACACCGAGCTGCTGATGCTGTTTGCCCGCGCCGAACGCGAACGCCAAGCCGAAGCGCAAACGCTCAAACTCACCGCGCTGGGCTTGCTCACCGCCAATTTGGCGCACGAAATCCGCAATCCCCTTTCTGCCATGCGCCAAGCCAGCGGCTTAATTCAAGAAACCGCCGAAGAAGACGCCAACCCAATGTATCGCAAACTGAGCGACATCATTGAAAAAAACATCACCCGCATAGACAAAATGCTGGAAGACATCACCTCGCTCAACCGCAGCGACCGCATAGACACCAAAGGCATCCACCTCACCCAATTCTGGCTCAATTTCATCCAAGAGTTCTACCTCACCAACCCCGATGCCAAAAACTGCCTGCGCCTTGATGTGCCCAATGGTTCCAGTTTTATCGCCCTGTTTGATGCCGCCCACTTGCAGCAAATCATGTGGAATCTTTGCAACAACGCATGGCGGCATTGCCGCAAGCAAAAAGGCAGCATTGTGGTGAGCCTGCGCGTGTTTGGCAAAAACAACATCAGCCTGCGCGTGTGGGACGATGGGCCGGGCGTATCCGAAACCATCCGCGAGCATCTGTTTGAACCGTTTAACACCTCCGAAGCCGAAGGCACAGGCTTAGGGCTATACGTTGCCCGCGAACTCGCCCACGCCAACAACGGCGATCTCTGCTATGTGCCCCACGCCAAATCCTTTGAACTTATCCTACCGAGAGCCCCCAAATGAGTACAAACAATCTAAACCGCCCCGTATTAGTTGTTGATGACGAAGCCGACATCCGCGATTTAATGGAAATGACCCTGATGAAAATGGGCTTGCGCGTTGATACCGCCGAAGGCGTACGCGCCGCGCTCGCCAAGCTGGACAGCAACAAATATTCGCTCGTGCTTACCGATATGCGGATGCCCGACGGCTCAGGCTTAGAAGTCGTGCAACACATCACCCAGCAGCATTTGGATGTGCCCGTTGCCGTGATTACCGCTTTTGGCAGCGCAGACCAAGCCGTGCAAGCGTTGAAAGAAGGCGCGTTTGATTATCTGCAAAAACCCATCACGCTGGCGCAACTGCGCACGCTGGTCAAATCCGCCATCAAAGTGCAAGAAGACAACA
>CAJPSG010000251.1 GCA_905373195.1 Kingella oralis | reverse complement strand
CTGTTTCGGCGGGGGCGGCGGCGTTTGTGGGGGCAACGGTATTTTTGGGGCTGGCGCAGAATATGCGGCTGACGGCGATTGTGTTTATGCTGGAATTGTCGCGGCTGAGCACGGCGTTTTGGCTGCCCGTGTGTGTGTGCATGGGGGTGGCGATGGCGGTGCAGATGCTTTGGGCGCGGCGCAAGGCGGGGTGAACGGGGGATGCAAGGCAGCCTGAAAACGGGATTTGGCGTTTTCAGGCTGCCTTTTGCGTTTGGGGCTATCCGTCCAGATACCTTTGCGAAACCGGCAGCCGATGGAATGCCGGCGGTTCGCCGATATTGTTCAACCCATAAAACCCTGTCAAACCCGCATTGGGCAACGAGCCGTTGCCGCTCCGTTTTGGATTTCAGGCTGCCTTGTTGCGGGCGGGCTTGGGTTGCCAAACTGTTTACCGCGCCGCAATCGCGCTTATCCGATGTTCAACGGGCAAGCCGATTGCTTTCCCGCTGCAATACGCCATCGCCGTTTCAGGCTGCCGTTTTCCCCAACGCGCCAGCGGGCATATAATTTCCCCATCGCCATCCCGTAGAAAGAAAAACCATGTCTTTACGCAACCTTTTGCAGCAACGCCGCGCCGTGCGCCGTTATGCCGGCACGCCGATAGACCCCGACACCGTGCGCGAATGTTTGCGGCTTGCCCAGCTTGCGCCCAGCAGTTCCAATATGCAGCTTTATGCGTTTTACCACGTTACCCGCCCCGCCGTGCTGGCGCAGCTTGCCGAAGCCTGCTTTGGGCAATCATCCGCCGCCACGGCGCAGCAAATGGTGGTGTTTGTTACCCGCCAAGATGCCTATCGCAGCCATGCGCAGGCGGCGTTGGATTTTGAACGCGGCAACGTGCAGCGCAATAGCCCGCCCGACAAGCAAGCCAAACGCATCGCTAATTTTGAGGGCTATTATGGCAAGCTGATGCCGTTTTTATACGCGCGATGCTGGGGCTTGCTGGGCGGCTTGCGCTGGCTGATTTCGCGCGGGATTGGCTTGTTTCGCCCGATGCAGCGCGAAGTAACCGAAAGCGATGTGCGCGTGGTGGTGCACAAAAGCTGCGCCCTTGCCGCGCAAACGTTTATGCTGGCGATGGCGGAGCGCGGGCTGGACACTTGCCCGCTGGAAGGGCTAGACAGCCGCCGCGTGAAGCAGATTTTGCAGCTGCCGCGCGGGGCGGAAATCAATATGATTGTGTCGTGTGGCGTGCGCGAGGGGGATAGGGGCGTGTGGGGCGAGCGGTTTAGGCTGCCGTTTGCGGAGGTGTATCGGGAGGTGTGAGCGGGAATGATGAATAGGCAGCCTGAAAACAGAAATAGCGTTTTCAGGCTGCCTTTTTATGCACAATCGTATCGCTGTTTACAGCGCGGTAATCGCAGTAATCAAGCCCAGCACCACCCCCGGCGCGTTGGCGATGGCAACGGGGTAGTCGCGCTGCGGTTTCATCAAGCCGTAAATCACCCACAGCGTGCAGTTGATGGCGGCGGCAAGCGGCTGGATGGGGCTGCCTTTATGCCCCGCCAAATTGGCTTGAATTTGCGCAATGTAGGCAAAATACATACACACAGCGGCTATGGTAGCAACCACGGATAAGATTTTGACTTGTTTTTCGGATAGGGTTTTCATGGGGATTCCTGATGGGCGTTGAGTTGAAAATGTAATTATACTACGAGTGGTTAAATTACTCAAATTTAACAAATACTTATGGATGTTGATGGGCTGGGCGTTTTGGGGATTTTTCAATGTGGTTTTGGCTTCACAGAAACTTGTTTCACTCATTTTCAGGCTGCCTTTTATCAGATTATCAAATTATGCCTTGCCCACAAACGGGTTAAGCAGCGGCACGTTCAACTCGGCAAAATCGCGCACATTGCGCGTTACCAGCGTGAGGTCGTGGCGAATGGCGGTAGCGGCGATGAGCGCGTCGTTGTAGGGGCGTTGGTCGGGCACGTGCAATCGGGCGCAGATGCGGGCGGTGTGGCGGTCGATGGGCAGAATGCGCCCGTCAAAAGTGGGGATAACGGTGTCGTTGAGCCAGTGTTGCAGGCGCATAAATTGGGCTTCGTCGCCGCGATGCCGCACGCGCAAAATGCCTTGTTCTATTTCCAGCAGGGTGATGACGGAAAGATAGCAGTCGTCAAAACTGACTGAATGCGTCCATTGTTCCAACGCTGCATCGGCTTGCCCTCGGCTGATTTTGCGGATTTCGGAAACTATATTGGTATCAAGCAGATACATCAGAACAACTCCTCGCGGTCGGCAATGATGCAGCGCGGAAATTCCACGTCAATCAAATCGGCTTCTGGGTCGGCAAGTTTGTGCGCCAAGCTCGCTTTTTTGCCTTGTAGGTTTTGATACGCCGCATAGTTCATCAACACATAAGCAGGCTCGCCACGGTCGGTAATGCACACGGGGGCGGTGTCGCTCATGTTTTTGGCTTTGGCAACGTTTTGATTAAATTCGCGGCTGCTGATGGTTTGCATGGTCGTCTCCTATAATGTAGCAACGTTTGCACATTGTAGCCGATTGGCTGAAAAAGACAAGGCAGCTTGAAACGGGAAAACGCGTTTTCAGGCTGCCTCTATCATTATGGCTTACGCCGCGCGGCTAAAAATCAGCGTGGCATTGGTGCCGCCAAAGCCAAAGCTGTTAGACATCACCGCATTCAATTTCACATTGCGATTTTCGTGCACAATCGGCAAACCTTCCGCCTGCTCGTCCAGCGTTTCAATATTGGCGCTGGCGCAAACAAAATCGTTCTGCATCATCAGGATGGAGTAAATCGCCTCGTTGGAGCCCGCCGCGCCCAGCGCGTGCCCCGACAGCGATTTGGTGGAGCTGATGAGCGGCACGGCTTGCCCCGTAAAGGCTTCGCGGATTGCGCCCAATTCGCGCGTGTCGCCCACGGGGGTGGACGTGCCGTGCGCGTTGATGTAGTCCACGCTGCCGCCGTGTTGCGCCAACGCCATTTGCATACAGCGCACCGCGCCTTCGCCCGATGGCTGCACCATGTCGTAGCCGTCCGAAGTTGCGCCGTAACCGGTTAATTCGCAAATGATATTTGCGCCGCGCGCTTGGGCATGTTCGTATTCTTCCAGCACCAAAATGCTGCCGCCGCCTGAAATCACAAAGCCGTCGCGGTTGGCATCGTAGGCGCGGCTGGCGCGCTCGGGCGTGTCGTGGCAGATGAGCAGCCTGTTTGACGCGATGGGCGCGTTATCCAGCAAAT
>CAJPSG010000250.1 GCA_905373195.1 Kingella oralis | reverse complement strand
CGTTCGTTTTCGCGGCTTTCTTGCATGGCTTGGGCATGCGCGGCGTTGTGCGGCGCGATGATGAAAATGCCGGGGCTGCCCAAATCGCCCGCCGCCGAGCGGATTGATGTGGACGAAAACGGCAAAATCAGCGGGTTGTTTTAGCCACAGCGTTTTTCAGGCTGCCTCTGTGAACACATGAGGCAGCCTGAAAACATATATTTGGTAAACGCCCATCATTCAAACACATTCCGTTTACATTTTTCAGGCTGCCTCTTCCCCCAAAGGCAGCCTGAAATCATCTTGAAACAGGTTCTTAACCAACCTAAACAAAAACAAACATCTTATGATAGAATCGCCCGCATTGTTGCCAGCCCGTTCCAGCAAAGGATAAGCATATGAACATCACCATTTTAGGCGCAGGTGCATGGGGTACCGCGCTCGGCATCCATTTTGCGAAACACAACCACAGCGTTGCCATGTGGACGCACAACGCCGCGCATGCCCAAGCCATGCAAGAAAGCCGCGAAAACGAACGCTATCTGCCCAATTTCAGGCTGCCTGACAACCTAAACGTATATGCCGATATGTCCGAAGCCCTGCGCGATAGCGAATTGGTGCTGGTGGTAACGCCCGTGGTGGGGCTGCGTTCCAGCGTAGAACTGCTTAAACAACACGGCGGCGGGCATCTTCCCGTGCTCACCGCCTGCAAAGGTTTTGAGCTGGACACCGGCCTGCTCACCTTCCAAGTGGTGCAAGAAGTGCTGCCTGAAAACCCACGCATCGGCGTACTATCAGGGCCCAGCTTCGCGCAAGAACTCGCCCAGCAGCTACCCTGCGCCGTGTGCCTCGCCTCCGAAAACGAAGCATGGCTACACGATTTGGTGCAAGCACTCAACACTAACATCATGCGCCTGTATGCCAACAGCGACGTGATTGGCGTATCCGTGGGCGGCGCAGTCAAAAACATTATGGCAATCGCCACAGGCTTATCCGATGGCTTGAACTACGGCTTAAATGCCCGCGCCGCCTTGGTAACACGCGGTCTCGCCGAAATCACCCGCCTTGCCGTTGCCATGGGCGCACACACCAAAACCATGATGGGCTTGGCCGGCATGGGCGACCTCATTCTTACCTGCACAGGCGCATTGTCCCGCAATCGCAAAGTAGGCTTGGGCTTGGCAGAAGGCAAAACCCTGCACCAAGTGCTCAAAGAAATCGGACACGTTGCCGAGGGCGTGCCTACCATAGAAGAAGTGCACAACGCCGCCGCCAAATACCAAATTGATATGCCCATCACCGATATGCTCTACCAACTCGTTCGCAACGAATTAGCCGCCAGCGATGTCGTAGAACGGCTGATGCAGCGCGAACCCAAAAGCGAATAATCCCGCGCCATTAAGCGTGATTTAAGTTCAACGTTTTACCGCATTCCTTACCCATTTTTAGGCTGCCTATCCAGTCCATCGCGCCCATAGAGGCAGCCTGAAAACCCATTTCATGTCGCCCCACCCTTTGGAAATCCCATGACCACACTCAAAGACCTAGACATTCTAGAATCCAAAATCAAAACCCTAGCCAGCAAGCTACACCATCTTTACGAAGACAACCAAAAGCTCAAAGCCAAGCTCGTGGTGGAACGCAGAGAATACGATGCCCAAATGCTGCACTGGGAAGAACAGCTTGCCGCCGCCGTAAACAAAGCCAACACCGCCAACGACGAAGAACTCAACCACAAACTGCAATTCCAAGAACAACAAATCAAACTTTTGGAAACCGAACGCATCAATCTGCGCGACCAAATCTCCTTCCTGCAAAACACCATTCAAAACAAAGAAAAAAGCTGGCAAGAACGCTTTACCGAGCAAGAACAACACGGCGACAAATTCAAAGAACTGAAAGAGCAACTGCAAGCCGCCGAAGACAGCGTGCTCGTTTTGCGCCAAGAACTCACCTCGCAAAAACAACAAGCCAGCGAAGCGCAAGACACCCTGCAACAAAGCAACCACGCATTAAACGAACAACTTGCCGAATTGCAAGCGCAGCTGAGCGAAGCCGAACACCGCATCGCCCAATACGACAACGAAACCACACAACTGCGCGCCTCGCTCACCGATGCCCAATCCGAACGGGAAACGCAAGAAAAATCCCTGCTGGATGGCGTGAAAGCAGAAAAAGAAGCCCTTGCCACGCAGCTTACGCAAGAAACCGAGCGCTTCCGCATGGAATTCGCCCTGCAAACCGAGCAACACGAAAAAAATCTGAACGAGCTTAACCAAATGTTCAAGCAACAAAAAGAACACTTGGAAACCGAAAACGCCAACTTGCAACAACAAGTAGAACAGCTGATGACGCAAAACCATACCTATCGCACCCTGCTGCAAGAAAATGCCGACAAAATCCGCACCCTGCTAGACCGCTTGCCCGCGCTTGAAAATCATCACGAGGAAACCATCCAATGAGCATTGAACAAATCAGCGTTGAAATTCTCAACCGCCAATTTACCATTGGCACGCCCAACAGCGAGCGCGAGACCTTGTATAAAGCGGTGGAAATGTTGAACCAAAAAATCACCGCCATTCAAAGCGCCAGCCAAAACATGGAAACCGAAAAAGTGGTGATTATGGCAGCACTTAACCTTTCCCACGATTTACTCAAAATCGCAAACAAATATGAACAAGAAGCCTTGCCAAGCAAAGAGTATGAACGTAAAATCCAATCACTCATAACGCTTTGCGATGAAACTTTAAGCAAAGATTAAACCAGTTAAATTTCCCTGCGGTGCTCGTAATGGCACACATTTCCTTGAACCAATAAAGTTTGCTCGGTTATCGGGAGTTGTAACAGGCGCGAGCGGTCTCTTGTTAGATTGCACCCGAAGTTACCCGAGATGACCACCTTGTTTACAAGGTTCAAGCGGACTTAGCCTCAACGGCATTCGCGGGGTTCTATTAAAAAACACCGTTTTGTGATGGAACGGTGTTTTGTTTTGTGTGTTGATTTTGAGATGATTGTTTAGATACGCAAAAAGCCAAGTTCCGAAAAACTTGGCTTTTTTAGCTCCCCGAGCTGGGCTCGAACCAGCGACCTGCGGATTAACAGTCCCGAACCCTATTTTTAACTAATTGATTATTAAAGAGTTAATGCCTGCACAATACAGTCTAACACAGCCTAATACAGCCACATTCAGGCACAAATTGGACACACGCGCCCAAGAACACAAACGCAAACATCTACACGGATTTTTGTGGATTTTTCCGTTTTTGTTTTTTGTGAGGATT
>CAJPSG010000249.1 GCA_905373195.1 Kingella oralis | reverse complement strand
TCCTTTTTTCGGCGCGTGCGAACTAGCCGCGCTTTGCGCGTCGTCGAACAAGCGCACGCTTGTTTCCGAAAAAAAATGCTGCGTTCGGCTGAACGTAGGGGAAGAGACAGTAGCATTAAACAGTTGTGAGGCGTTAGACAGCCTGAAAGTTAATCTATTCAGCAAAAACTGCGTAACAGAACACAAGCAATTTTGTTTTTCAGGCTGCCTTTGATGATTTGAGGCAGCCTGAAACGCTTGGGCTACGGCAACGGAAAGAGTGGGTATGGCGGCGATACGCCATGTTCTGTTGCAGGCTACGCGGATGGTTGAGACAGCCTGAAACGCACTTACCCCAGTTTCAAGCTGCCTTTGCCCAATCAGCCATTTGACGACGAGCCGTCGCCGTTCCATTTTTTTCAGGCTCCCTTGGGGCGCATATCAAAGGCAGCCTGAAAACCAATCTATCCAGTAAATAAACCGTTTGGCTCAACCCAAGCGGCTTGATTTTTCAGGCTGCCTCTGCAATGCCAAAAGGCAGCCTGAAATGTTTTCGCCACAGCAACGCAAAGAGTGGGTATGGCGGCGATACGCCATGTTCTGTTTTCCATTGCGCGGATGGTTGAGGCAGCCTGAAACGCACTTATTCCAGTTTCAGGCTGCCTTTGCCCAATCAGCCATTTGGCGACGAGCCGTCGCTGCTCCATTTTAGGTTTCAGGCTGCCTTGGGGCGCATATCAAAGGCAGCCTGAAAAACCATCCCCCCAACAAAAAACCACTTGCCACACCACCAAGCCTTTCCCATTTTCAGACTGCCATTCGCAATAAGACCCGCAATAAGGCAGCCTGAAACCCCAAATCGGAGTATAATCCGCCCCGTTCATTCCGTCGGCAGATGCCGATTTTTCTTTGTGCTTTTTCTAATCAAAACAAGGACATTTCTCATGGCAAATATTCTCGTTCTCCCCACTTGTGCGCACGTTAATGCCGCAGCCGTTGCCCAAAGCATCGCTGCTGCGCTGCCCGATGCGGCGGTGTTCAACCCCTTAGCCGATGCAGGGCGCGCGGCGCAGTTTATCGCGGCGGGCAAAGCGGACGATTGGTTTGATGCTTTGGTGGGCGAAGTCGCCGCGCTGGGCAAACAAAACGTGGTGATTCAAGGCATCCAAGCCGATGCGGAAAACATTTTCCTTGCCGCGCAAAACGTGGCGTTGGCAACGTCGTTTAACGCGCAAATCGTGTTTGCCGCATCCAACGAGGCGGGCGCGGAGCAACGTGTGGCGTTGGCAAAACAAGCGTTTGCAGGCAACACCGTATTCTTTGCGGGCGTGGTGGGCAATGCGGCGGCGGCGCAAGCCAACGAATTAGCCGATTTGGGCGCGGTAGGCAGCCTGAAAACGGCTGAATTGGCGCAAATTGCGGCGGCGACTACCGACCGCGTGTCGCCCGCGCAATTCCGTTACAACATGATGGATTCGGCGCGCAAAGCCAATAAGCGCATTGTGTTGCCCGAGGGCGCAGAGCCGCGCACCGTGCGCGCTGCGGCGATTTGCCACGAAAAAGGCATCGCCCGCTGCGTGCTGCTCGCCACCCGCGCCGAAGTGGAAGCCGTTGCCAAAGAGCATCACATCACGCTGCCCGAGAGCTTGGAAATCATCGACCCCGCTTCTTTGGTGGAACAATACGTTGCGCCGATGTGCGAATTGCGCAAATCCAAAGGTTTGACCGAAGAGCAGGCGCGCGCGCAACTGCAAGACACCGTGGTGCTGGGCACAATGATGATGGCGCAAAACGATGTGGACGGCTTGGTATCAGGCGCGGTGCACACCACCGCCAACACCATCCGCCCTGCGTTGCAACTGATTAAAACCGCACCTGGTGAAAGCATTGTTTCCAGCGTGTTCTTTATGCTGCTGCCTGGGCAAGTGGTGGTGTATGGCGACTGCGCGGTGAACCCCAACCCCACTGCCGAGCAGTTGGCTGACATCGCCATCCAATCGGCGAAATCTGCCAAAGCGTTTGGCATTGAGCCGCGCGTGGCGATGATTTCTTACTCAACCATCAATTCAGGCAGCGGCCCCGATGTGGATTTGGTGGTGGAAGCCACCCGCCTGGTGAAAGAAAAAGCCCCCGAATTGGCGGTGGATGGCCCGCTGCAATACGATGCGGCGGTGGTGGAAAGCGTGGCGCAATCCAAAGCACCCAACAGCCCTGTTGCGGGCA
Organism: Kingella oralis; assembly: GCA_905373195.1. Taxonomy (GTDB): domain Bacteria; phylum Pseudomonadota; class Gammaproteobacteria; order Burkholderiales; family Neisseriaceae; genus Kingella_B; species Kingella_B oralis_A. Next base: position 1,069 of record CAJPSG010000249.1, on the reverse strand, counting down.
AAGCCAACGTGTTTATTTTCCCCAACTTGACCACAGGCAACTGCACCTACAAAGCCGTGCAACGCAATGCCAACGTGTTGAGCGTGGGCCCGATGCTGCAAGGTTTGCGCAAACCCGTGAACGATTTGTCGCGCGGGGCGTTGGTGGAAGATATTGTGTACACCATTGCGCTGACGGCGATTCAAGCTACGCAGAAATAATCGCGTGTTGATTGCGCTGATATAAATAGGCAGCCTGAAAAGGGAGAGATTCCGTTTTCAGGCTGCTTTTGTGTAGGCGGGATTGTGGATTTCAGGCTGCCTTAAATGGAACGGCGGCAGCTCGCCGCCACGATGCTGGATAAAGCCAGTTATGCCCATCATCCTGCTAAATCCTTTTCAGGCTACCTATTTCACAAAGGCAGCCTGAAACTGTGCAAGAAATGGTGGATAGGACGGCGGGGTGCAGAGGCTTGCCCCTGCTCGTGGTAGGTGGCGAAACGCCTGCTCTGGCAAAAGATTGAGCTATGTTTTAAAGGCAGCCTGAAACGCGGTAAACGATTTCAGGCTGCCTCAAATAGCGCAAGCCCGCGCGTTCACAACGTTTTCCCATCAAACTGCCGTTTGCGTTTCCAAAACGCCCATTGTGGCTTGCTGGTTATCGTGCATTGGGCTTGTTCGCACACGATGCGCAGCCCGTTGAGGCAGCCTGAAAACAAATCTTGGCGCAGCGGTTCAAACCAGTTTTGCTCCCATGCGGCAAGCTGGGCTTGGTATGCCCAGATGTCGCCTGTTTGCTGGCTGGGCAGGAAGTCATCGGCGAAGATGCGGGTGTGCGCGAGGGAGATTTGGCGTTGGGCGCAGGTGTGTTGCCATGCGGCGTAGCTTTCGGGCTGGGGGACGGTCTCTTGGCTACTGTGCGCTGCCCATGCGCTGTTGCTGGCGATGAGTGCGGCAGCCTGAAAATGCTGCGATGGGGCGGGGGCGTTCCATAGCCAGATGCCGTTGATGGGGGGTAGTTGGTTTTGCTGGCGGGCGGCGTTTTGGGGGTGGTTGTGCAGCCACATTTGTAGCTCGGTGGAAAGGGCGAG
>CAJPSG010000248.1 GCA_905373195.1 Kingella oralis | reverse complement strand
TTTTAGGGCGCAAAATCCACCAAAACGTTGCTTGTTCACCGCCCCTACAAACCTTTCAGGCTGCCTAATCATTTTCTGTTAAAATGCCACGCTTTGTTTACCCATTTGAGGCAGCCTGAAACCCGTTCAGCCGCCGTTCCATCATCTCCTTATTCAAACGCTAAAATTATGATGAAAAACATCCGCAACTTCTCCATCATCGCCCACATCGACCACGGCAAATCCACCCTTGCCGACCGCTTTATCCAATACTGCGGCGGCTTGGAACAGCGCGAAATGAGCACCCAAGTGCTCGACAGCATGGACATTGAAAAAGAGCGCGGCATCACCATCAAAGCGCAAACCGCCGCGCTCCACTACAAAGCCAAAAACGGCGAAACCTATCTGCTGAACCTGATTGACACCCCGGGGCACGTCGATTTTTCCTACGAAGTGTCGCGCAGCCTGTCCGCCTGCGAAGGTGCGCTCTTGGTGGTGGACGCATCGCAGGGCGTGGAAGCGCAAACCGTGGCCAACTGCTACACGGCGATTGATTTGGGCGTGGAAGTCGTGCCCGTGCTCAACAAAATAGACCTGCCCGCCGCCGACCCCGACCGCGTGGCGCAGGAAATCGAAGACATCATCGGCATCGATGCCGTGGGCGCGGTAACCTGCTCCGCCAAAAGCGGGCTGGGCGTGGAAGACGTGCTGGAAGAAATCGTTGCCAAAATCCCCGCGCCGCAGGGCGATGCCGCCGCGCCGCTGCAAGCGGTGATTATCGATTCGTGGTTTGACAACTACGTCGGCGCGGTGATGCTTATCCGCGTGAAAAACGGCAGCCTGAAACTGAAAGACAAAGTGCGCTTTATGTCCACCAAAGCCGAATCGCAGGTGGAGCAACTCGGCGTGTTCACCCCGAAATCCGTGCAAAAACAAGAACTCACCGCAGGCGAAGTCGGCTTTCTGATTACCGGCGTGAAAGAACTCGGGCAGGCGAAAGTGGGCGACACGGTAACGCTTGCCGCCAACCCCGCCGCCGAGCCGCTGCCGGGCTTCAAAGAAGTGCAAAGCCAAGTGTTCGCCGGCCTGTATCCCGTGGAAAGCCACGACTACGAAGCCCTGCGCGACGCGCTGGAAAAACTGCAACTCAATGATGCCTCGCTGAAATTTGAACCCGAAGTGTCGCAGGCGCTGGGCTTCGGCTTCCGCTGCGGCTTTCTCGGCTTGCTGCATCTGGAAATCGTGCAAGAGCGCTTGGAGCGCGAGTTTGACATGGATTTGATTACCACCGCGCCGACCGTGGTGTATGAAGTCATCCTGAAAAGCGGCGAAAAAATTGACGTGGAAAACCCGTCCAAATTGCCCGACATCGGCACGGTGGAAACCATTATGGAGCCGATTATCACCGCCACCATCCTCGTGCCGCAGGATTATGTGGGCAACGTAATGACGCTGTGCAACCAAAAACGCGGCGTGCAGCGCAATATGCAGTACCTCGGGCGGCAGGTGATGCTCACTTATGACCTGCCGATGAACGAAGTGGTGATGGACTTTTTTGACAAACTCAAATCCACCTCGCGCGGCTATGCCTCGCTGGACTACGAGTTCAAAGAATTTCAGCCCGCCGACTTGGTGAAGCTGGACATTATGGTAAACGGCGACAAAGTGGACGCGCTCAGCCTGATTGTGCACCGCCAAACCGCCGTGCAGCGCGGGCGCGAACTCGCCAGCAAAATGCGCGAACTGATCCCGCGCCAAATGTTCGACATCGCCGTTCAGGCTGCTATCGGCGGGCAGATTATCGCCCGCGAAAACGTCAAAGCCCTGCGCAAAAACGTGCTCGCCAAATGCTACGGCGGCGATATTACCCGTAAGAAAAAACTGCTGGAAAAACAAAAGGCAGGCAAAAAACGCATGAAACAGGTGGGGAATGTGGAGATTCCGCAATCAGCGTTTTTGGCGATTTTGCAGGTGGGGGATAAGTAGGGTTTCAGGCTGCCTGAAAGATTTTAAGTTTAACTTTTTAAGGGACAGAGAAATGAATGTAGTTGAAATTAAATTTGTTACAAATGTACAGAATGCTAAAAAATCTATCACAATAGTTAAACCGATTAAAGAAGTTTTGGGTATCTTAGCTAATACAGATAGCTATGATCTAGTAATTGAAGTGGCATCATCAAAAGGCAGCAAGATCGTTGTTACACAAACCACATCAGGAGGAGAAACTAAAGTTTCTGATTTCAACGATCATATTGAATGTGGTGAATTAGTTACCGTAACAATTAGAAAACTGTAACTTTGTATGGTGTATGCATAGAATGCTTCCTTGTACATGCGTTCACACGTTTTAGATTTTCAGACGGCATCAATGTTGAATAATTTGAAAAGTTTTCAGGTAGCCTGAAAGGCAAAAACCATGCAGGAAACCAATCTTCAAAAAACCGAACGCCTAATCCGCGAAATCAACCGCATCCACGCCCAATATTCACAGGATTATTTTGAAACAGGCAAAGTCGCCAAGCTCAATCTCAGCCGCACGCTCGCCCATGTGCCGACCGAGCATATTTTGTCGTACCGCCTGAATTTGCACGAAGCGATTAACGACTATTTGGCATTCGCCGATACGCGCGGCATAGACTTTTTCTACCGCGTCAAAACCGCCGAAAGCATCGCCGATAAAATCCGCCGCTACACCGAGCGCGAAAACCAATACCCCGTAAACAATATCCTAAACGACATTTTCGGCGCGCGCGTCATCCTGCCGTCTGAAAGTGTTGCCGAAATCATGCAGCGGCTGGACGACTGGAAAGCACAATACAGCCTGAAAAACTGGTATCTGCGCGATGCGGACGGCTATATCGGCATCCACGTTTATTTCAAAAACGCCAGCAATTTCTACTACCCGTGGGAATTGCAAATCTGGGACGAAAAAGACGCAGCGGAAAATATCCGCAACCATATTGCCTATAAGCGGCAGTTCGTTCAGGCAGCCTGAAAACCACACCAACCCTATTTTCAGGCTGCCTAAACCACCCCATCCACCCACAACATAAGGAATCCCATCCGTGAACACCAACTTTATCCTCTACGGCGCCATCGCGCTGTTTATTATCGGCGCTATTACGCTGGCAACAGGCAACAAAAAACGCTTGGAAACAGGCGAATGGAGCAACACCCTGCAATGGGGCTATTTGCTGATGATGATAGGCGTATTTGGCATTTTATCCGCAGGCTTGGCGTGGAGTTTCACCGCCGTGCTGCTACTGTTTACCGCGTTCACAGGCGCGATTTGGCTG
>CAJPSG010000247.1 GCA_905373195.1 Kingella oralis | reverse complement strand
GGTTTTTCTTTTTCAGGCTGCTTATCTGGCGTGGCGACGGCTGCGGCAGCCTGAATTTTGCTTTCGCGCGCTTTGGCATCCACATAATCCTGATAGCCGCCGATGTATTCTTTCAGGCTGCCGTTGCCCTCGAACACGATGCTTTGCGTGATGACGTTGTCTAGAAACATACGGTCGTGGCTGACGAGGAACACCGTGCCGGTGTAGTCGCGCAACAGGTCTTCCAGCAGTTCTTGCGTGTCGATGTCCAAGTCGTTGGTGGGCTCGTCCAGCACCAAAATATTGGCGGGGCGGGTAAACAGCTTGGCGAGCAACAGGCGGTTGCGCTCGCCGCCCGAAAGCGAAGACACGGGCGATTGGGCGCGGGCGGGGTGGAATAAAAAGTCTTCCAAGTAGCTCATCACATGGCGTTTTTTGCCGCCGATTTCCACAAAATCGTTGCCTTGCCCAATGGTGTAGAACACGGTGTCTTGCTCGTTTAATGCGCTGCGAAATTGGTCAAAATAGGCGACTTCCTGCTTGCTGCCGATGCGGATTTTGCCGCGCGTGGGCTGCAATTCGCCGAGGATGAGTTTGAGAAAGGTGGTTTTGCCGATGCCGTTTGCGCCGATTAAGCCGATTTTGTCGCCGCGTTGGATGATAGCGGAAAAGTCGTTCATAATCAGTTTGTTGTCGTATTGGAACGAGGCGTGTTCCAGTTCGACGACGATTTTGCCGCTTTTTTCGCCCGCGTTAAGCTGGAACGACACTTGCCCTTGCCGTTCACGGCGGGCGGCGCGTTGTTTTCTCAATTCTTCCAAGCGTTTAACGCGCCCTTCGTTGCGGGTGCGGCGGGCTTCGATGCCTTTGCGTATCCATGCTTCTTCTTGCGCGTGGAATTTGTCAAACAGGCGGTTGTGCTCGGCTTCCACGGCGAGTTCTTGCGCTTTTTTTTCGCTGTATTTGGCGAAGCTGCCGTCATACGAGCGCAGTGTGCCGCGGTCTAGCTCAACGATGCGGGTGGCGATGTTGTCCAAAAAACGGCGGTCGTGGGTGATGACGATGAGGCTGCCTGAAAAGCCGCGCAGCAGGTTTTACAACCAGATAATCGCGTCGATGTCTAGGTGGTTGGTGGGTTCGTCCAGCAGCAGCACGTCGGGTTTTTGCACCCATGCTTGGGCAAGCGCGACGCGCTTTTTTTGCCCGCCTGATAGGTTGCCGATGCGCTCGTTTTCAGGCAGCCCGAGCTCGCTGATGGTTTGGCGGATGGCGGCATCAAATTGCCAGCCGTTTTGCGCTTCAATTTGGTTTTGCAGTTGGTTCAGTTCTTTGATTAGGTTGTCGTTTTGACTGCGTTCCAATTCGTGGCTGATTTGGTGGTAGCGGCGTAGGATGTCGCGCAGCTCGCCCAAGCCTTCGGATACGATGTCAAACACGCTCTCTTCGGGTGCGAATAGGCTCTCTTGTGGCACATAAACGATTTTCAGGCTGCTTTGAACGATGAGTTGCCCGTCGTCGAGCTTTTGCACGCCGGCGAGAATTTTCAGCAGCGAGGATTTGCCTGCGCCGTTGCGCCCGATGAGTCCGATTTTTTCGCCTTGCGCGAGTTGAAAGGCGGTGTGGTCTAGCAGGGGAACGTGTCCGACTGCGAAGCTGGCGTTTTCTAGGGATAGGATGGTCATGGTGTTGATTTTAAAGTGAATATAGATTTTCAGGCTGCCTCTGGGTCGTAGCCTGCTTGGATTTCCAGCTCGTTGCCGTGCAAGGTGATGATTTCGCCTGCGCGGATTTTGGCGGTTTTGCGGGTTTCGGTTGCACCGTTGCGTTGCACTTCGCCTGCGGCAATCAGGGCTTTGGCGTGTCCGCCGCTTTCGGCGAGTCCTGCCAGTTTAAGCAGGTCGCATAGGGCGATGTATTCTTGGTTTTCTAGGTAAACGGTGGCTTGCATGGGGGACTTTCGGATGGGTTGGGGCAGCCTGAAACGGGGTTGTGCTTGGCTAAACTGGATTTCAGCTACGCATACCCCTTTATACCCAAATCAAAGATTTGGACAAAGGGGCAAGGCTGCCTTTGGCTGCGGAGAAAGGCAGCCTGAAAATGGATGTGGTGGCAACAAGGTGCGTGGCGGTGTTTGCGCTTAATGGGTGTGGTTTGGCAGAAATGCGCCGCGCTCGTTTGAGCTTGGCTAAACTGGATTTCAGGCTGCCTTTGGCTGTTGAGCATAGGCAGCCTGAAAACTATTCAAAGGTGTGTTCCGCGCTGGGGAATGTGCCTGCTTTGACTTCGCGCACATAGGCTTCAACTGCGGCTTGGATGCTGGTTTGCCCATCCATAAAATTTTTGACGAATTTGGCGGTTTTGCCGTGGTACACGCCGAGCATGTCGTGCATCACCAGCACTTGCCCATCGGTGTCTTTGCCTGCGCCGATGCCGATGGTGGGGCAGGAAACGCTTTGGGTAATGGTTTTGCCCAGCACGGCGGGCACGCATTCCATCAGTATCATGCTTGCGCCTGCTGCGTCGTGCGCTTGGGCGTCCGCCAACACGGCGGCAGCGGCATCGCCACGCCCTTGCACTTTGTAGCCGCCAAACACGTTGACATACTGCGGCGTAAGCCCGATGTGGGCGCAGATGGGGATGGCGCGCTCTTGCAAGAATTGCGTGGTTTCGGCGAGCACCGCGCCGCCTTCCAGTTTCACCATGTGTGCGCCCGCTGCCATCAGCGCAGCGGCGGCGGCGAAGGCTTGTTCTTTGCTTTGCTGGTAGCTGCCAAAGGGCAAATCGGCAAGGATAAGGCTGTGGCTGTTGCTGCGGGCAACGTTTTGGGTGTGGTAAACCATGTGTTCTAGCGTTACGGGCAGCGTGCTGCTTTGCCCTTGCACGGTCATGCCCAGCGAATCGCCAATCAGTAAAATTTCTACGCCTGCGCGGTTCATCAGGGCGGCGAAGCTGGCTTCGTAGCAAGTGAGCATGGTGATTTTTTCGCCGTTGGCTTTCATGGCGCGGAGGGTGTTGAGGGTAATCATGGGGTTCCTTTGGATTGAGGTGTGTGGATGGGATGGGTTTTGGTTTCGCGGGAACTGGTTTTCAGGCTGCCTTTGGTTGCGTGATGGAGGCAGCCTGAAATCGTTGCCAAACCTACAACCGATGGAGCGTTGGCGGATCGCCGACATCTTGGTAAATCAGCCATACCCTGTTTAATCAGCCATTTGGCGGCGAGCCGCCACCGTTCCATTTTTAGTTTTCAGGCTGCCTTATGCCGTTGGGTAAACAAGGTTTGCGTCAGTTGTTTCGCAG
>CAJPSG010000246.1 GCA_905373195.1 Kingella oralis | reverse complement strand
ATACGAGGCGTGGTGAGTGAGGCAGCCTGAAAATCAGTACAACAATATCGCTTGGCTTAACATCAAGCGGGTTTGTGTTTTCAGGCTGCCTTTACGATGCCCAAAGGCAGCCTGAAAACGCTTGCCCCCCAGTAACGGCAAAGAGTGGGTATGGCGGCGATACGCCATGTTCTGTTTCAAACTATGCGACCTTTCCCAGCGATTGAGGCAGCCTGAAACGCCATTATCCCGTTTAGCCGTTTCAGGCTGCCTTTGCTCAATCCGCTATTTTGGCGACGAGCCGCCGCCGTTCCATTTGGGTTTTCAGGCTGCTTTTAAGCGTGCAACAACGTTTTCAGGCTGCCTTTGAGACAAAACCCATAGGCAGCCTGAAAGCAGAAAATCCCATTTCAGGCTGCCTCATCCACCACCGCAGGGCAGCCTGAAACTCGCCCTTCAATTTCCAGTATAATCCGCATCTTTATTGAATTTAGGCAGCCTGAAAACCATGCAATCCACCCCTCAAACCGTCGCGCAAAATCTGCTTTATGCCAACCATCTCTCCGCTGAAACCCTCACCCAATCCCTATCGTTAATCGGCGCGCATCATGTTGATTACGCCGATATTTATTGCCAGCGCACCGCCTTTGAAAGCTGGCATTTAGACGAAGGAATGGTGAAATCAGGCAGTTATCAGATTAACCAAGGCGTAGGCGTGCGCGCCGTGTCGGGCGAAAAAACCGCCTTTGCTTACGCCGACAGCCTGAGCGCCGATGCCATCCGCCGCGCCGCCCAAGCCGTGCGCGTGATTGGCGAAGCGGGCAACCAAACGCCCGTGCGCGTGCCTAACGCTGTTTCAGGCTGCCCCAGCGTGCACGGCGCGTTTGACCCGATTACCACGCTGGACTCGTCGCAAAAAGTCGCCCTGCTGCAAAAAGTAGAAACGCTGGCTCGCGCTGCCGACCCGCGCATCGTGCAAGTGATGGCGGGTTTAACCTGCGAACACGACATGATCTACATCGCGCGGCTAGACGGCAAACACGCCGCCGACATCCGCCCGCTGGTGCGCCTGAGCCTCACCGTCATCGCCAAGCAGGGCGAACGGCGCGAACAAGGCAGCGCAGGCGGCGGCGGACGCTTTGATTTAGCCTATTTCAACGACAGCAAAATCCAAGAATATGTGAACCACGCCGTGCAGCAAGCCCTAACCAACCTAGAATCCCGCCCCGCCCCCGCAGGCGCAATGACCGTCGTGCTCGGCAGCGGCTGGCCGGGCGTATTGCTGCACGAAGCCGTGGGGCATGGCTTGGAAGGCGACTTCAACCGCAAGCAAACCAGCGCGTTTTCAGGGCGGATTGGGCAACGCGTCGCCGCCAAAGGCGTAACCGTAATCGATCAAGGCAACATCGCCGAGCGCCGAGGCAGCCTGAATATTGACGACGAGGGCAACGAAACGCGCCGCACCGTGTTGATTGAAGACGGCATCCTAACAGGCTATATGCAAGACGAAACCAACGCCCGCCTAATGGGCGCAAGCATCACAGGCAACGGGCGGCGCGAAAGCTATTCATCCGCCCCCATGCCGCGCATGACCAACACCTTTATGCAAAACGGCACGCACGAAGCCGAAGAAATCATCGCCAGCATCGATAAAGGCATCTACGCCGTAAACTTTGGCGGCGGGCAAGTGGACATCACCAGCGGCAAATTTGTGTTTTCCGCCAGCGAAGCATGGTGGGTGGAAAACGGCAAATTGCAATACCCCGTGAAAGGCGCAACCATTATCGGCAGCGGCCCCGAAGTGCTCAAACACGTTTCCATGATAGGCAACGACAGCCGCTTGGACACCGGCATCGGCGTGTGCGGCAAAGACGGGCAAAGCGTGCCCGTGGGCGTAGGGCAGCCGACGCTGCGGATTGATGCGGGGCTAACGGTGGGCGGGAGCGAGGCGTAGTGTTTAGGCAAATAGAAAGGTGGGCAATTCAGTACACAAAATTGCCCACCGTTTTTCAGGCTGCCTCTTAAGTTGCAACCTATAAATATCAAAAATTCGCTATTTAATCTTCCTCGCAAGATAATATGCGAGCAGCACCATTAAATCTTGATTGAACCTGTGATTTAGCATCAGATGCCGAATTGGCGTGAACATAGGTTGTTGTTTTAGAATTGCTGCCGGGTGCTTGAAAAACTATTTTGTAGCGCATAATTTTTTCCTTTATAAAGATGAACAAAAATACCTACTTCATAAATCAATGTTTCGGTATAAAAAATTGTAGCTTTATCTTTGTATTTAAACCAGTAAATGAAACGACAAATTTTATAACTTGTGGTATTTAAATTAGAACTGTAAGGACAGCAAATAATGGAAACACATGAAAAAATACGTGTATTGCGTGAACTTAATCAATGGACACAAGAAGAAATGGCTGAAAAATTGGAAATGTCAGCAGGTGGTTATGCCAAAATTGAACGGGGGGATAGTCAATTAAATTTGTCTCGATTAGAACAAATTGCCAAAATATTTAATATCAATGTATTGGAGTTAGTACAAAACGATAAGGGTTTTACGGTTCAGATAAATGATATAGTCAATCAAGATAATGGAACAAATCAAATATCTGTTTATTCCTCCCTAAATGAGGTAGAAATAGAGAGACTTAAAATGATTATTCAACACAAGGATGAATTATTACAACAAAAAATAAATGAAAACAAATTACTACTAGATATGTTGGAGCTTATAAAACAGAAACAATTAGATTAAAAGCAAACGTAGCCCGCATGAGTAGAGTGCATAGCTCTGCTACGCACGCAGTTCAAGGCAGCCTGAAACGCTCATTTTCCCGTTTTCTGGCTGCTTTCGCCTGTCCGCATACGCCCACCAAAGACAGCCTGAAAACACAAAACCGCTTGGCATCGCACCAAACGGTTTTTGTGAATAGAACAGCATTTCAGGCTGCCTATTTATCCCCACCCTTATCATCCACCCCATCATCTCGCAAACAACACCCCACCACCACATCCGATTCCAACACACAACAACACGCCAAAATCTCCCCCTGCGCGATAAACGCCATCGGCATCTCCCGATACGACACCTGCCCTGCCAGCAGCTTCACCCTGCACGAGCCGCAATAGCCGCTGCGGCATTGATATTCCACCGCATGATTCGTCCGCTCCAAGCCATCCAGCAGCGATTCATCGGGCAGCAGCTCAAATTCCGTATCCAGCGTTGTAACCTTAACCATAAACAGCAGCCTGAAAAGCAAAAACGCAGATTATAGAGAAAAACCCTCCGCCACACACC
>CAJPSG010000245.1 GCA_905373195.1 Kingella oralis | reverse complement strand
GGCGGCGGGGCGTTCTACGGCAACGGCTTATGCGCCTGCGCCCGCGCCTGTTGTGCCGCCGATTGCGTTGCAAATGCCTGCCAGCGGGCGGATTGTGCGCGAGTTTGGTGCGGGCAATCGCGGGGTGGATATTGCGGGCGAGGCGGGCGCGCCTGTGTTGGCGGCGGCTGCGGGGCAGGTGGTGTATGTTGGCACGGAGGTGCGCGGTTATCCGAATTTGATTTTAATCCGCCATAATGCGGCTCTGATTACGGCGTATAGCAACAATGCGGGCGTGTTGGTGGGCAATAATGCGCGGGTGGAGGCGGGGCAGCCGATTGCGCCGATGAGCAGCAGTTTTCAGTCTAACGAGGGGGTATTGCATTTTGAGGTGCGTGAAAATGGCAAGGCGGTGAATCCGCGCAATTATTTGCGTTGATGGTTTTCAGGCTGCCTCACGGTATTCATCAAAGGCAGCCTGAAAACGCTGGGGCAAGCCGAAAACAATATTAAGGACAACAAGATGGCACTAGCAAAACGAATCATCCCGTGTTTGGACGTGGACAACGGGCGCGTGGTGAAAGGCGTGAACTTTGTGGGCTTGCGCGATGCGGGCAACCCTGTGGACGTGGCGCAACGCTACAACGACGAGGGCGCGGACGAACTCACGTTCCTTGACATCACCGCCAGCAGCGACAACCGCGATACGATTTTGCACGTGATTGAAGACGTTGCCAGCCGCGTGTTTATCCCGCTCACGGTGGGCGGCGGCGTGCGCAGCGTGGCGGATATTCGCCGCTTGCTCAATGCGGGCGCGGATAAGGTGAGCATCAACACGGCGGCGGTTGCTAACCCTGATTTGGTGAGCGAAGCGGCGGCGTTTTTTGGTTCGCAGGCGATTGTGGTGGCGATTGATGCCAAGGCGGTAAACGAGGACAATAGCCGATGGCACGTGTTCACCCACGGCGGGCGCAACGACACGGGCTTGGACGCGCTAGATTGGGCACGCGAAATGCAGCGGCGCGGCGTGGGCGAAATTTTGCTGACCAGCATGGATAGGGATGGCACGAAAATCGGCTTTAACCTGCCGCTCACGCGCGCGGTGTCGGACGCGGTGGACGTGCCCGTGATTGCTTCGGGCGGCGTGGGCAAGGTGCAGCATTTGGTGGAGGGCGTGTTGCAGGGCAGGGCGGATGCGGTGTTGGCGGCGAGTATTTTTCACTTTGGCGAGGTGAGCATCCGCGAAGCCAAGCTGGCGATGCGGCAGGCGGGGATTGAAGTGCGGTTGTAGGTTTGGTTTTCGCTTTAAACGGGTAAACTCGTTTTCAGGCTGCCTCTGATAGCGCAAACCCATAGGCAGCCTGAAAACATATCACCCGCCATCTCAACAACCCACGCCATTAGCAATGCTCAACCCATTTTCAGGCTGCCTCCCGACTACTTCCTGATAATGCACACCAATAGGCAGCCTGAAACGCCTATTTGTAAACCCAATAATTTTGTAACCCCGTAAACAGACCATCTCCCCATGCCCCGCCCATTCCTTATCCCGTTTCTGCTCGCACAAACTGCCTGCACCTCTGTTCTCTGGAACGGCGGCCTATACGATGCCGACCGCGCCATCCAAACCCAACGCCAAATCACCCGCACCCAGAGCGACACCATCCACACCATCAGCCAAATCCCCCGCCACGCCAACCCCCAGCTTTCAGGCAGCCTTATCCTGCAAGGCGAGCATTATTGGTATGCCATCCACCCCAGCGTGTCGCAAGACCTCGCCGCCACTCTACGCGCCCCCCTCTCCCAGCCCTACCGCATCACCCAACCATACAGCGGCATCCCCCAGCCCAACCTACGCATCCTGATTACCGACCAAAACCACTTTATCAGCAACTTCTGCCTAGACTACATCGCCCAAAGCAACCCAACAGAGCCAAGCGAACAAACCACCCTAGCCCAACTCAAATTCCAACCCCAAGCCACGCCCAACCACTACCGTAAATGCATCGCCACCACAGGCACCGTGTACCACACCCCGCCCAGCACCAGCACCAGCCAAACCCTGCCCCAGCCCATCCCCGCCGAGCTCGTGTTTGAACAACAAAAAGTCAGCATCAGCCGCCGCAAGCTCACCCGCAACGTCCTATTTACCCCGCTTGCCCTTGCCGCCGACATCACCAGCGGTATGGTGATGATGCCCGTGTTGCTGATTAGCGACCTGTTTTAACCCCATCAACCCCTTTTCAGGCTGCCTCAACTCCATCCCCCAAAGGCAGCCTGAAACCACCACAAGGAAACCCCATGCGCAAAATCATCCTGCTTACCACCCTAGCCCTGCTCACCGCTTGCGGCAAAAACACCGACAAAATCGGCGAAGCCTCCACCGTGTTCAACCTACTCGGCAAAAACGACCGCATAGAAATAGAAGCCTTTGACGACCCCGACGTGCGCGGCGTTTCCTGCTTCCTCTCCTACGCCAAAAAAGGCGGCATCAAAGAAACCGTAAACCTAGAAGAAGACGCATCCGATGCCAGCGTTTCCTGCGTGCAAACCGCGCCCAGCATCGTATACAGCGAAAACGTCGTCAGCAAACCGCGCCAAGTGTTCAAACGCAACGCCAGCTTCGCCTTCAAAAGCCTACAAATCGTCCGCTACTACGACCCCAAACGCAAAGCCTTCGCCTACATGGTGTACAGCGACAAAATCATAGAAGGCTCGCCCAAAAACTCCCTCTCCGCCTTCTCTTGTTACAGCACCGCCCGCGCCACGCCGCCCAGCGCCGCATCCAGCCCCGCCAGCAATGTTCAACACATCGGCGCATGCGAAATCAGCGCGTAAACAATAAACCTGCCAACGCCGCCGTTTAAGGCAGCCTGAAAACGAGAAACACCATGCCACAAACCATCCCCACCGCCATCCAAAACCTAAAATGGGATGACAACAACCTTATCGTCGCCATCGCCCAAGATGCCCAAACAGGGCGCGTGCTGATGGTTGCCTACATGAACCCCGAAGCCCTGCAACAAACCATCCAAACAGGCTATGCCCACTATTACAGCCGCAGCCGCCAGCAACAATGGAAAAAAGGCGAAACATCAGGACACACCCAGCGCGTGCTTTCCATCCGCACCGACTGCGACGGGGATGCCATCCTGCTGCAAATCCAACAAAACGGCGACATCGCCTGCCACACAGGGCGCGAAAGCTGCTTTTACCGCCAATGGCAAAACAACGATTGGCAAACCCAAGACCCCATACTCAAAAGCGAAGAACAAATTTACGGCGCAAACCCATCATAGGCAGCCTGAAAA
>CAJPSG010000244.1 GCA_905373195.1 Kingella oralis | reverse complement strand
CCCGCGCCCAGCAAAAACAACAGCAACGCCACAGGCAACGTAAAATAATACCCCACCTTGCGATAGCCATACGCCCCAATCACCCCGCCTACAATAAAGCAAGTAATCATCCCCACCAGCAAATACATTTTGGGAACATTCACTTTCACATCGGGCAGCTTGGGCGAACTTTTTTTGCTGTAATACAACGCCTTGGCAATTTCAATGCCCAAATCCGTGGTAGAACCCGTCATGTGCGTTGCCCGAATTAAGCTGCCCGATAGCACGCTCATCACCGAATTATGAATCCCCATAATGTAGCAAAGCAGCAAAAACGTGGGCGGCAGCATCACCGCGCCCACGCTGGATAGTGCAAAGCCAAACACCGCAAACAGCAGCAGCAAAATTGCCTCAATCCACAGCGGCAAACCATAGCAGCTGCGAAAACGATGCCGCTTGCCCCAAAGAATCGTTAAATTTGCCGTGATGCTGCCACACAAAAAACACACCGCACCCATCAACGCCGCCAACGCCGTATGCCATTCAAACAAAACCATGCTATCGGCCACGCGCGAAAGCAGCCCCGAAACGTGCGAAGTATAGCTCGCCACCGCAAAAAAGCCGCCCGCGTTAATCGCGCCCGCTGAAAACGCCATCATGTAGCCCAAGCGGCGAAAACGCGCATCGGTGATGGTGTGGTCATGCAAATAAGGCTTATCGGCTTGCCAAAAAGGATGATGATTGATGATGCGCCGTTGAGCGCGTTTAGAGTGCGGCATAGTAGAGCAGGGCGGGCGTTAAAAAGCGGGCAAGTATAACAAATCTATGCGTTTTTTCTAGGGCTCGCGGGCAATCAATGCGCCAAAGGCAGCCTGAAAATGGCACGCAATGGCAGCAAATTTTCGCCGCAACCCATTTTCAGGCTGCCTATAAACCCGTAAACTACAAAAAATCACAAATAGCCTAATCGTATTTACCTATTCTTAACACAAACAAACTAATCCATAACGTTTATAAAGATTTGTTCGTTTGATTTATGTCAAACGAAAAGGCGTTAAAGGCTTCTAAAATGTGAATATTTAAAAACACTATAAACCACAACTAAATAGGACAATCAAAATGTCTCGCCCAATGGTCTCAACCACACACCATTTTTATCAAAAAATCATCTTCTTCCTGCTCGCCGTGTGCACGCTGCTGATGTTGGCTGCGCCCGCGCAAGCCGAGCGTCTGCCCGATTTAATCAACAAAGTAAAACCAGCTGATGTCTTCCCCAATGCCACACGTTTTGGCGCGCCCGAAGGCAAGCCGATGATGGCAAAAGTGTACGAGGGCGATAAAGAAGTGGGCGTGGTTTACATCACATCCGATGTGGTCAGTACGCGCGGCTATTCCAGCAAACCGATTGATACTATTGTTGCGCTGGATAACGAGGGCACGATTAAAGGCGCGAAAATGCTGGAACACCACGAGCCGATTTTGCTGATTGGCATTCCGCGCTCCAAAGTGGACACTTTTATTGATGGCTACATCGGCATGAATCCCACCAAAAATCCGCCGCAAGCAGGCGCAACGCCCTCGCCCATCGTAACGGGCGCAACCGTTACCGTGGTGGTGATTGGCGACAGCATTGTGCGTTCCGCGCGGATTATCACCGCCGAGCTTGCCAAACAAAGCGGCAAAGCCCCCGCCGCCGCAGCCAACACCGCCGTGCAAACCCGCCCGCATCGTTTGCCCAATATGGATAAGCAAGACATCTTGTCGTGGCAACAATTATTAGACCAAGGCGCGGTGGCAAAACTGCACATCAGCATCGGCGAAGCCAACAAAATGCTGGAACAAAACAACCCTGCCGCCGCCGAAAAACCCGAACCAGGCAACCCCGAAGACACGTTTATCAACCTCTACACCGCCGTGGTGTCGCAGCCCTCCATCGGCAAAAGCCTGTTGGGCGAACAAGGCTACGAGCGGCTTAAAGGCAGCCTGAAACCCAACCAAGCCGCGATTGTCGTAGCGGGAGAGGGTGTGTATTCATGGAAAGGCTCGGGCTATGTGCGCGGCGGTATTTTTGACCGCATCGAGGTGGTGCAAAACGACAACGGCTTCCGTTTTACCGACGCGCAACACACCCGCTTGCTCAAACTGGAAGCCGCGGGCGCGCCCGAGTTTAAAGAAGTGTCGCTGTTTGTGATTCCCGAAAACGAAAAACTGGACGCTGCCGAGCCGTGGCATTTGCAACTGGTGGTGCAACGCGAAATCAGCGTGCAAAACAAAGCGTTTGTAACCGTTGATTTGAACTATTTGATGCCTAAAGAATTTACCGTGGACGACCCCAACGGCGAGCCTGTGGTGATTGATGCGCCTGCGCCTGTTCAGGCTGCCTCTGCGCCTGCGGGCAACGCCGCTGTTGCCAACGCCAGCGCACCCGCGGGCGACCTCGCCACCGCCGATGCCAGCGCAGAAGACAACCCGCAGCGCATGATTTGGAAACGCTTGTGGTGGGAAAAACGCTTCCACGTTGCCGCTATTTCCGTGATGCTGCTGATTTTGAGCGCGGTGTTCTTTTTCCAAGACACATTGGTTAAACACGAAACCTTCTTTAACCGCTTCCGCTTAACCTATTTAACCGTAACGCTGGTGTATATCGGTTGGTATTTGCACGCGCAGCTATCTGTTGTCAATGTGATGACATTCACTTCATCTTTAATCACAGGGTTTAGCTGGGATTATTTCTTGATGGATCCGTTCATCTTCACGCTGTGGAGTGCCACCGCCATCGGTATGCTGCTTTGGGGGCGTGGCGCGTTCTGTGGCTGGCTTTGCCCATTTGGCGCGTTGCAAGAAATTGCCTGCGCGATTGCCAAAAAATTCGGCATAAAACAATATTTAGTCCCTTTTGGCATTCATACTCGCCTAACTGCGTTAAAATATGTTATCTTTATGATACTTTTTGGTATATCGCTATACGACTTAGGTACAGCCGAGAAGTTTGCAGAAGTAGAACCCTTTAAAACCGCAATTATTTTGCACTTTGTGCGCGAATGGTATTTTGTGATTTTTGCGGTGGCGTTGGTGGTGGCGAGTTTGTTTGTTGAACGCTTTTTCTGCCGCTATCTTTGCCCCTTGGGCGCGGCAATGGCAATTCCCGCCAAATTGCGTATTTTTGACTGGCTGCGCCGTTATGCGATGTGTGGCAACCCTTGTCAGATTTGTAATCACGAATGTCCTGTGCAAGCGATTGCGCCCGAGGGCGACATCAACCCCAACGAGTGCATCCAATGCTTGCATTGCCAAGTGATGTATAACCACCAAACCCGTTGCCCGCAAG
>CAJPSG010000243.1 GCA_905373195.1 Kingella oralis | reverse complement strand
CTGCGACATCGCACTGGTGTGCAACCGCCCCGATTTGGTGGACGAGCTGCGCGCCCAATCCAAATCCAGCACGGGGGTAAACGATAAATCTATACCACAGGCGACGAGTTCGGTGGCGAGCACCCAGCCGATTTGCTCGGCGGCGGATTGGGCGGTTTCTCTGCCCTGCGTGTCCCACAATCCGCCCAACGTGCGCATGGCGGGCAGGCGGGTGAAGCCGTCAATAAAGCGTTGCACGCGCCCGCCTTCGTGATCGACGGCGATGATGAGTTCGGGCTGGCGCAGCGCTTTGATTTGGCGGCAGAGTTCGGTGAGTTGCTCGCGGTTTTGGTAATTGCGGCGAAATAGGATGATGCCGCCGATGACGGGGTCTAGCAGGCGTTGGCGGTCGTCTTCGCTGAGCGTGTGGGCGGCGATGTCTGCCATGATGGCACCGCGGGGGAGGTGTGAGGGCATGGTGGGCTTTCGGTTGGATTTTTGTGATGGGATGGCGTAGGGGTGTTTTCAGACTGCCTTTGCGCGTGCGATATTGTGTACGCGATTAGGCAGCCTGAAAGTTAATCATTGCGCCAAATGATTTGCTTATCTGCGCCAAATTGCACGCGCTGCACGGGGTGGTTGAGCACAAAGCTGGCATTAAGCTGCCCTGTGTGTTGGCTGCTGGCTAGTGCTTTGTAAACGATGATGTGGGCGGTTTGCTGTTGGCGGTTGCTGGTAATGCGCACGTGGTGGATGCCAAGTGCACTGTCGTTGAGCAAACCTGTGAGCGTGAGCATGCTGCCATCGGGCGTGTTGGCGACTTGCACGTGCAATGCGCTGAAATCTTGCACTCGGGCGGTTTGCGGGGCGATGCCGCAGGCGGCGAGTAGTGTGGCAAGGATGGGGGCGAGTTTCATTTTCAGGCTGCCTTGATAGGCTTTGATTATGGGCATTGGGGTTGGGTTGATTTGAGCAATGGTGTTTCAGGCTGCCTATTGCAGAAACATAAACGGCAGCCTGAAACGTAGTACAACGTAATCCAATCAATCAAACAACGTTGCCAGCCGCCGTTTCAGGCTGCCTCAATCGGCTTCACTTTGCTGAACAAGCGATAAAAATTCGCCGTGGTTGCCGCTGCGATGTTTTCCAGCGTGTCGCCGCGCAGTTGCGCCAAAAATTCCGCCGTGTGGCGCACATACGCGGGCTGGTTTTGCTTGCCGCGATAGGGCACGGGCGCAAGATACGGCGAATCGGTTTCCACCAAAATGCGATCCAGCGGGCAATATTGCGCGGCGGCTTGGATGGTTTTGGCGTTTTTAAACGTGAGGATGCCCGAAAACGATATATAGCCGCCCATATCCAGCACGGCTTGGGCAAACGCGGTGTCTTCGGTAAAACAATGAATCAGGATTTTTTCAGCTTGCGCCTCGCGCAACAGGCGCAGCGTGTCGGCGGCGGCATCGCGCGTGTGCACAATCAGCGGCACTTGGGCGCGTTTGGCGGCCTGAATATGCGTGATAAAGCGGTTGTGCTGCCATGTTAAATCGCCGCTGCACCAATGGTAATCCAGCCCCGTTTCGCCGATGCCGACCACTTTGGGATGCTGGGCGTGTTGCACCAGCTCGTCTTCGGAGAACTCGGCGGCGGTTTCGCTGTCGGGATGCACACCTACGCTGGCGTAGATGTTGCGATGCGCCTCGGCAAGTGCCAACACTTCGGCAAAGGTGTCGCGGCTCACGCTGATGGCGAGGGCTTGGGCGACTTGGTTTTGCGCCATGTTTGCCAGCAGCTCGGGGATGCGGTTGGCGAAATCGGGGAAATTGATGTGGCAATGGGAATCTATCAGGTGCATGGTGTCTGGGATGATGGGAAAGTTTGCGCTGCGCTGAACTGTTGGGGTTGAGGCAGCCTGAGAAGGGGGAAGCCTAGTGTTGGTAACCACAAGGCGCGGGCGGTTGGGCTACATCAGCGTGGTACGCGGCGCAACGCGTGTGCGGGCAAATAAACCAGAATGCTGGGGCAGCCTGAAACCTTTGCCAAACCTGCGACCGATGGCGCGTTGGCAGCTCGCTGACATCTGGGCAAACCCGCCATACGCTGTTTGTAGCCATTTGGCGGCGAGCCGCCGCGCCATTTTGGATTTCAGGCTGCCTTTGGGATGCAAATTGCGCGAGGGCTAATCCACAAAACTTTCAGGCTGCCTATTGATTGCATGGGCAGCCTGAAATTCGTGTTTACATCGTATAAGTGGGGCGTTCGTTGTGCAGCAAACCTGTTAATATGTTTTCAAACAAGGTTTTGGCTTTTAAGCCCGATTCGTCTGAGCCAAACGCCAAGCCCACGCCTTTGGGGCGGCCGCTGCCGCTGGGGTTGGCGTTAATCCAGCAAACATTGGTTTTAATAAACAATTTTTCGGTTTTGGCAGAGCCAACCAATTCCAACACCAGCAAAATTTCTTCGCCCATGGCAAATTTATCGTTGCTGGGCATAAACACGCCGCCGTATTCCAAAAACGACATATAGCTGGCGTAAATAATCGGTTTACTTTCCAAGCGCAATTGCAATATGCGCGCTGGCGCGCTGGCGGGGGCAGAAGGTTGGGCGGAGACTTGTGGGGCTGAACTCATGATATTTCCTTATTTTGATTAACTTTTTTTGAGCGTGGCAGACAGATAGTCGCACAGCAAAAATTCGGCTTGCATTTTAACATTTAAACTATGATAACCGTAAGGGTGCAGGCGGTTGAGGCAGCCTGAAAGGGCAAAAAGTGTGGTGGGATTGGTTTTGGCGGCGATTTGCGCGATGGGCGTTTTGTGTTGCGGATAATACAACGGCGCGATGTTGCGTTGCGCCAATGCGATGTCAATCAGCCATTTGTGCAGCCAATCCAGCAAAAAGGCGAGCGGAAATTTTTGCTTATCGTATTCCGCCGCGTAGTCCAAAATCGCCAGCAGGCGCGGCGCGGCAAGCAGCGTGAGCAATTTTTGCCGCAGCGCGTCTTGCTCGGGCGCAAGCGGGAACAATGGCGCGCCGCCATGAAACGCCAGCAAATTTTCAGGCTGCTCAATCTGTTGCCCGCGCAAATAATCCAGCGCGACTTCTTGGCTGGGCGCGGGCAACAGCATTTGGCGGCAGCGGCTTTTGATGGTGGGCAGCAGTTGGTCGCGGTTGTGGGTAATCAGCAGAAAAATCACCGCTTCGGGCGGCTCTTCCAGCATTTTGAGCAGCGCGTTGGCGGCTTGGATATTCATGCTTTCGGCGGGGTTAATCAGCACCACGCGCCGCCCGCCGCGGATGGACGATTGCGTGAGCGGCTCCAAAATCGCGCGCA
>CAJPSG010000242.1 GCA_905373195.1 Kingella oralis | reverse complement strand
TGCGCGTTGGTTTTCAATGTTCACCAAACCGACTGTCCACGGCATTGCATCATTGCTGATGGAAAGCGGCAAGGTGGCTTGCGTGTAAAGCACTTGCCAGCCCGTTTTCTCAATAGGGATGTGTTGCCCGTTGATGTTCAGCGTTTGATTGGGCGCGGCGGGTTTGATAAACAGGGCAACGTCTTGCGTGCCTTCGCTGCCTTGCGCGGTGGAGTTGATGGTAAGGTCGCCGCCTGTGGTGGATTGGGCAATCACGCCGCCGAGCGGGAAGTCGGCTTGCGCGCTGCGGCTGGTGAGCGTTGCCCAGCCGTTGCTGTTGTAGCTCGGCAGCGCTTGGCGTTGCCCTTTGACTGCGCTGGGGTAAATCCAGCCGATGCCGCCGTTGCCCCAGCGGCTTTGCAGGCGTTGGCGCAGTTGGTCGGTAAAGTAATCACCTGCGGTGTGGGAATCGCCAATTTGCACGATGCGGAATTTGCGGTTGTCTTTTGCGCCTGAAATGCTGCGCAGTTTTTTCACCCATTGCGGTTTGGCGTTGCCGTAGTTTTGCAGCAAGCCTGCGCTGCTTACGGCGGTGATGTTGTCGGCTTGGGCGGCTTGGGGGATGGCGCTGTTGAGGCTTAATCCGCCAAACACGAGAATTACTTTTGCTATATCCATGTTGTTTAATCCTTATGGTTGCGCAAACTCAATTTTTTGCATGATGGCTTGCGCGAGTAGTTTTTGTCCTTCTATGGAGAAATGGATGCCGTCTTTGCTGCGATAGCGGACGATTTTGCCACCCACTTCTACCGAGTCGCTGTATGCGCTGCCGCCGTTGCTCAATAGGCTGGCGGTTGGTATCCAGAATACTTTGTCTTTGAGATGCGCGGCGAATAGTTTGTCTAAATAGCGCATTTGGTCATCCAGTTTTTTCTTTTTCATATAGGGCACGCCAAGCCAAATCACTTGGGCGTTGTGTTGCTTGGCGGTGTCCAAAATGCGATTGACGCGGTTTAGGTATTCGGCTTCCCATTCGGGCGTTTGGAATTTTAAATACGCGCCGCCTTTGGGGTTGGGGAAATCCCACGGGTCGTTCGCGCCAAGAAACATCACCAGCAGCCGTATATTGGGGTTTTCTTTGAAGGTTTGCTCTATGGTGAGCGGCCAGTCAAAAAAGTTGGGATAGGATAGCCCTGTGCTTTGTTTGCTGAGATTGATGGAGGCGATGCCGTATTGTTGTTTGAGGCTTTGTTGCACAAAGGGGGCAACGCCTTGCATCAGCGAATCGCCTGTAAAGAATACCACATCTCCTTGTCGTAAAACAGCTTTTTGTGGCGCGATGGGCTTTTCAGGCTGCCTTTGCTTGGCTTGGGCGGCGGCTTGGCGGGCTTGCTCGGCTTGGCGTTGGGCGGCTAAGCGGGCAGCTTCGCGTTGCGCGGCGGCGCGGGCTTCGGCTTCTAGGCGGGCGGCTTCTTGTGCGGCGGCAATGTTGACGGGCAGTTGCTCGTTTTGGGCGGCAATCCAGTTTTTCAGGCTGCCTAATTGCGCGTTGGCGGTTTGTTGCCATTTTGCGCCTGTTGTCCATTCGGCATAGGGGGCAAGGGCTTCAAGCGGGCTGGTTTGGTGGTAGGTTTGTTGCCAATAGGCGTTGATGGAGTCTTGGCTAAACCACGTTACGCAGGCGGCGGCAAGCGTGAACGAAAAAATGAGTGAGAGCTGGGTTTTCATGCTACTGCCTTAGAAATTGGCGTAAATAAAGTTGGGCAACCCTGATGGGGCGAAGGTGATGATAATCATCAGGGCTAGGGTGATGGGGATAAACCATAGCCAAAGCGGGAGTTTTTCTAAGGCGGATACGGCGTATTGGAATAGCTTGCTAAGCAGCGGGTAGGCGGCAAGCATCAGGGCAAATGCGGCGATTAAGCCGATGTTGTACCAATCGGAAATCGCCCAGCCTTTGCCGTTATACAGCAGGGCTTGGAACATCAGGTGCGCGCTGTCTAAATCGCGGGCATTGAAGATGACGAACGTGAAGCACACGAAGTGGAACGTTATCACGATGGCAAGCGCTTTGCCGATGGGGATTTTGCCGATTTTGAGGTCGCTGAGTTTTTTGTTTTTAAACAGCTTTTTGCCGATGTTGAGCCACACAAGGGCGATGCCATGCAGCGTGCCCCAGATGAGGAAGTTCCAGCCATATCCATGCCAAATGCCTGAAAACATCATGGCGAGCAGCAGATTGATTTGGGTGCGGGTGAAATTTTGGCGGCTGCCGCCGAGCGGGATGTAGACATAATCGCGTATCCATGTGGATAGGCTGATGTGCCAGCGGTTCCAAAAATCCACCAGATTAAACGCACGCAGCGGGGCGGCAAAGTTTTCAGGCAGCCTGAAACCGAGCAGCATGGCGATGCCAATCACGAGGTCGCTGTATCCCGCGAAGTCAAAAAAAAGCTGGAAGGTGTAGCCATAGATGGCGGCGAGAATGCTGAACCCGTCAAACTGCGCGGGGTTTTCAAACACGGGCGACACCCAGCCTTCGTCCAAGCTGCCCGCAAACCACCATTTTTGCGCGATGCCCGCGATAATCAGACAAACCGCCAGCGCGGGGCGGAAAATGCTGCGCGGGGCGGTGGTTTGGATTTGGGCTTGCGCGCCTTGGGCGATGCCGACGACTTTGTTTTGATACGGCACGGCGCGGATGATGGGGCCTGATGTGATGGTGGGGAAAAAGCTGAGGTGCAGCAGCAGGTTTGCCCATGTAAACGGCTTAACCAGCGGGGCGCGGTGGGTTTCCACCAAATAGGCGATGGATTGGAAGGTGTAATACGACACGCCAATGGGCATCAGGATGTCCACGATTTCGCTTCGCCCGAGGTAGTTTTGCAGATAGGGGCGGAAAAAGTCGTAGTATTTGAACACGGCGAGAAACAAGAGGCAGCCTGAAACGCCTGCCGCGAGCCAGCGTTTGCCGTGTTTTTGCTGCGGGATAACGAGTCGGCTGGCAATCCCATACACCCAAAGGGATAGGGCAACTACGGCGGCGAGAAAATAAGGATTGGCGCGGTATAACCAGCCTGCGCTGGCGGCAAGCAGTAGGATGTTTTGCCATTTGGGGCTGCGGACGAATGCCCAATAGAGCGGGAGAAACAGCAATAAGAATACGGCAAATTCAATGGACAGGAGGGGCATGGGTGGAGCTTTGTGTGTTGCGAGGTTTAAGGGCTGGATTTTTTTGGGAAAAAAAGAGGATTATAGCCGAAATTGGTGGGGGATGGCGGGGGAATGGGCAGCAGCATTAACCATTTGTGATAGGTTAGACAGCCTGAACC
>CAJPSG010000241.1 GCA_905373195.1 Kingella oralis | reverse complement strand
TTTCAGGCTGCCTTTGGGGGATTGGAAACCGCGTGCGTCGCTTGGGCGACACACCCTACAATGCAGGCTACGCTTGCTTTCTGTGTCCGATAGGTTTTCAGGCAGTCTGAAAACCGCCGATGCCGTTTTTCTATTCGAAATGGCAGATTTTTACAGGTGCAGCAGATATCCGGCAAGACCATCCGTGCAAAACGAGATATAGATTCGGAATCCGTCTTTCGGGCTGCCTTTGTGGTACAATAAGGCAGCCTAAAACGCCGTTTCGGCAACGGCAGAACCGTTAAACCCCATAAGGAGACTTACCATCATGATAAGCAAGGCAAAATTCAATACCTTTGTCGGCAGCATAGGGGCGGCAATGGGTATTTTCGTATTTGTCGCCTATATCCCCCAAATTATCGCCAATATGCAAGGGGCAAAGGCGCAGCCGTGGCAACCCCTGTTTGCAGCAGCATCCTGTCTGATTTGGGTTTTGTACGGTTGGAGCAAAGAACCCCGGAAAGACTGGATTCTGATTATACCCAACGCAGTCGGCGTGATATTGGGATTTCTGACTTTTCTGACTTCGCTTTAAACAAGGGCTGTACTAGATTAGCAAGCGTAGCCTGCATGCCGTAGGGTGTGTGGCTCTGCCACGCACGCGTTCTTTGGCATTTGTAAGGCCGTCTGAAAACTTCTCATGCTGTTTTCAGACGACTTTGGGGTTTTTCAGGCTGCCTCATCCATCTCTGCATCAAGCAACGCTTGGATTTGGCGGATTAAATCTTGCCGCTCGGCGCGGGTTAAGCCGCGAATGGTGCTTAATGTGTCGTCTATCAACGCGGGTGCGCCGCTGTGGCGCGGGACGATAGCGAGGAATTTGTTGCGATAGCGGATAAGGTTGGGGCGGTCGGCGAAGGTAATTTGCTGTGGCACGCCGTTGATGGTGGCGGTGTAGCCAAAGGTAACTTGTCTATATTTGCTGCTTATCCATGCCACGTCTGCCCATAGCGCGACCAGTTTCCACGGTTGGGCATCGGCGCGGTTGAGCGCGTGCAAAATGGCGCGGTTGCGCTGATATTGGCGCATTAGGTGAGCAAAATACCCTAGGCTAAACGCTGCCACCGCGAGCATCAGGATAATGCCATGCTTGTAATCGCTTGCGAGGTCGTTAAACAGGATAACCGTGCCTGCGATGCTGGCGACGGCAATCAGCAACAGGGCGGGCAGAATGATAATGA
The DNA here is from genome assembly GCA_905373195.1 of Kingella oralis. Lineage (GTDB taxonomy): Bacteria > Pseudomonadota > Gammaproteobacteria > Burkholderiales > Neisseriaceae > Kingella_B > Kingella_B oralis_A. The sequence continues at coordinate 2,143 of CAJPSG010000241.1, read as the reverse complement.
GCAGGCTGGGGTGTGTGCCTTCTATTTTGCTGAGGGCGAGGCGTTTGGCGGGGAAGTGGATGGGGAGTTCTTCTGTTTGTATGGTGATTTTAGGAATGACGGCAGTTTTAATGTTTTAGGATTTTGCGAAGGTTTCAGGCTGCCTTGATGCGATTGAGGCAGCCTGAAACGCGTTTGGGGTTTAGTCGTCATAGCCGTTGGGGTTTTGGCTTTGCCAACGCCATGCGTCTTGCATCATGGTGTGTAGGTTGCGCTCGGCTTGCCAGCCTAGCTCGGCTTGGGCTTTGGCGGGGTTGGCGTAGCAGGTGGCGATGTCGCCTGCGCGGCGGGGGTGGATGGCGTAGGGGATGGTTTGCCCTGAGGCGGCTTCAAAGGCGTGGATGATGTCTAGCACGGAGTAGCCTTGCCCTGTGCCGAGGTTGTAGATGTGGGTGCCTGCGGTTTGGGATTTTTGTTCTATGGCTTTGAGGTGTCCGATGGCTAAATCGACAACGTGGATGTAGTCGCGCACGCCGGTGCCGTCGGGGGTGGGGTAGTCGTTGCCGAATACGGCGAGCTGTTTGAGCTTGCCTGCGGCGACTTGGCAGACGTAGGGCAGTAGGTTGTTGGGGATGCCGTTGGGTTGTTCGCCGATTTTGCCGCTGGGGTGGGCGCCGATGGGGTTGAAATAGCGTAGCAGGATGACGCTCCAATCGGGCTCGGCGAGCTGGTGGTCTTGCATCATGCGCTCCATCATGTGTTTGGATGTGCCGTAGGGGTTGGTGGTGGCTCCTGTGGGGCTGGTTTCGGTGATGGGGACGATGGCGGGGTCGCCGTAAACGGTGGCGGATGAGCTGAATACGATGCTGTGCACACCTGCTTTTTGCATTTCTTCTAGCAAAATCAGGCTGCCTGTGATGTTGTTGTCGTAATAGCGCAGGGGTTGGCGCACGCTTTCGCCCACGGCTTTGAGCGCGGCGCAATGGAGCACGCTGTGGATTTGGTGTTCGGCGAAGATGCGTTGCAGGATGCTGCGGTCGCGGATGTCGCCTTGGTAGAACACGGGGGCGGTGCCTGTGATTTCTTGGATGCGTTGCAGCACTTTGGGCGAGGAGTTGTCGAAGTTGTCTAGGATGATGGTGGTGTGCCCTGCGTTGATGAGTTCTACGGCGGTGTGGCTGCCGATGTAGCCTGCGCCGCCTGTGATAAGGATGTTCATGGGGGGAGTCCTTTGTGGTTGGTTGGGGGGATGGGGCAGCCTGAAAACGGGGGGAGATAGTTTTCAGGCTGCCTTTGGGGTGTTGGTTTGGGCAAGCTGTTGTTGTTTTATTTGAGGCAGCCTGAAATCTTAGTAGGTCGAGCATTTATGCCCGACGTTTTTAGTTGTGGTGCATCAAGATAAATAGGGCAGTGTTTGTCGGGCATAAATGCCCGACCTACGCTTACTGTTTGGCGTGGTTTAAACGTGAGGCATGGTTTTAGCTTCGCAACTCCGCTTCGCTCCGCAAGCTGCCTCAACGCTACCTTGCGCCAAAGCCTGTAAAAATGGTTTTGATGGTTTTAAAGATAATCAGGATGTCCAGCGAGAGCGAAAAGTGTTTGATGTAGTAAAAATCGTGTTCCAGCTTGATTTGGGTTTCGTCTTCGTTGCCCGCGTAGCCTTGGGTTACTTGCGCCCAGCCCGATAACCCCGGTTTCACGATGTGGCGATAGTTGTAAAACGGGATGCGCTCGTTGAACTGTTCTACAAACACGCGCTGCTCGGGGCGGGGGCCAATCAGGCTCATGTCGCCGCGCAGGATGTTCCAAAATTGTGGCAGCTCGTCCAGCCGCGTTTTGCGGATAAATTTGCCCACGCGGGTGATGCGGGCATCGCCAATCTGGGCAAGCTGCGCGCCGTGCGCTTCGGAATTTTTTGCCATGCTGCGGAATTTGTAGATGGTAAATTCGCGCCCGCCTTGCCCGATGCGGTTTTGGGTGAACAGTGCGCCACCTCGGCTTTCCAGCACCACCGCCAGCGCGGTGAGGCACATTAGCGGCAGAGTAAGCGGCAGGCTGATGATGATGAGCGCGATGTCCATGATGCGTTTGATGAGCATATAGGCGGGCGGGGGCAGCAGCGAGCCGAGGTCGTTTTCGTAGAGATGACGGATTTTCACGCGCC
>CAJPSG010000240.1 GCA_905373195.1 Kingella oralis | reverse complement strand
GCATACTGACCTTCTTTGTTTGGGAAAGTGTTGCACTTGTGAGGCGAATGTAAGCACGTTCTAAATCCATGCCCCAGCGTTCCCATTGTTTGCCATCTTTTTCCAGCAAGACGAAGTAACTCATGCCTTTATCAGGATTGTGGTTGTAATGGTCTTTGCCATGGGCAACGAGACGCGCGCCCAATTCTTTGCTTGGGGCTTCTTGCGCGGGTTTGTTTGGCTCGGGGGCTAGAGGTTGATGCTCAATGCTGTTGCGACTGCGGTTTTCGCGCTGGTTGGCCAGCAAGGCTAAATCTTCTTTGCTGGGTTTGTAGCCCGAGGTGGCGATGCCGCGCAAGTTGGCTTCTAACCACATTTGTCGTTTAAACTCTGCGCTGCCTGATATTTTGATGCTGCCCCAGTTTTTGGCTTGGGCAACGTCCAACATATCGCTGATGGTTTGCGCATCGTTTTTGGGCGTGGAAAGTTTGTTGCCTTTGTCTTGAAACACAACGGTGTTGTGGCTGTTGATGTCTGAATAATTCAAATGCCCCAACAATCCGCTGTTGGTTTGAATGTAGCGTGATTGAATGTTGCTAGGCACGCTGTAATGGTGGTCAAGAATAGGCTGGGGCTTGCTGATTTCAGGCTGCTTTTCTGTGTTTTCAGCATCGCGCTCGGGTTTTTGCATTGGATTTTGCTGTAAAACACGTTCGGCAGCGGCATCACCCGCAAAGCCTGCGGCAACGCTGACGGCAGTTTTTGCCATGCTGCTGCTTGGCATAGCAACATCTAACGCAGCATCGGCAGCTATGCCTATTGCTGCACCAACGGCGGCTTCTTGGGTAAATTGCTGCGCCGACTCAATCCGCTCTTTTTCCTTGGCACGCCGTAGGTTCTCTTGCACTTCGGCGGCGGAAATGGTTTCAAGCTGGGGTTGGGCTTCGGTGGGTTGCGTTGGGCTTTGAGTCTGTTCTTGCGTGATGCCGCCGAACTCAATGCTGTTTTCTACTGTTTGAGCTTCGAATGCCGGGGCTTCGGATGGGGTCATATTGGTGTCCTGTTGGTTTGAACTTGGCAATGGTTCGCCTTGTGTGTTTTCAGGCTGCCCAACAACTTGCGTTTCCGATGGCTCAGAAACAGCAACAGCCGCGTTATCGGCGGCTGTGGGTTGGGATGGTTGGGCTGTTTCAGGCTGCCTTTGCGGCTGCACGGCGGTTGGCTCTTGATGCAGTTTGTGTTCACGTTCTGCTGCTTGGCGCATTTGGAAGGTCATTTCGCGCATCAGAGTGGATAGATTGTCTAAATGGATAGGTTTGCCGCCCAGTATGTTTTCAGACACTGCAACATAACCACCGCCTTTGTCTGCTTCAATTTTGTCCACCATCAATTCCCCTCCGTAGTCTGCCAAATGGATGCGGGCGATTTCTCGTCCGTTGGGCAGGACTTGGTATTCAAAGGAAAAATCGGCAGGGAGGTTAAGGGCGGATAGTTCGTCGGCAAAGGTGGGAGGTGCAGCATTTTCAGGCTGCCCACTTTGGCTTTGCGGAAACTCACCATGTTCGTTTTCAGGCTGCTGTGGCATTTCTGCTGCACGTTCAGCGAGCATTTTGTTTACTGCGCCGCGCACATAAATGCCTTGTTCTGCCATTTCGCTCATCATGGCTTCGCGCTCGGCAGCATCGGCAATTTGGGCAACGTTTTGGGCGTGGCGTTGGATGTCTTCGGGGGTGGGGGATTGTGCCATTTGGGCTTCCTTTTTAGGTTGGGTTAAATTTTGACTTGGCAATGGATTTTCAGGCTGCCTATGGGCATTTTGCCATTGCGCCAAATCGCTTTCTGTTTTAATATGGCGGTAAGAAAGTTCAGTCTCAGACGTAATATCCCAATGCAATTGAAGCGGATGGGTAGTCAAAAATTCCTGAACTTTCTTTTTGTTTGCATACAGCAAATCATCTTGAAACGCGCGTTCCAGCTGCGTATCGCTTCTGCCGTACACGCTCACCACATCAATCAAATCTGCCCCGTGTTTGCCTTTGCCTTTACTCAAATGCACTGCCGCAATGACGGGTTTTTCTTTATCGTTTTCACGTTCATGCAACCGGGTTAAGACCACAAATGAATTGCTTTGGGTGGCGGATTTGAATACCGCTATCGGGTCGTTCATTTCGCCGGGCAACAGCTTTAAGTCATCGGGATTTACCGCATGGCGGTTTTTGTCGTAGGCGTTTTGGCGGTGAGCGCAACGAGAAACACCGCAATGCGCTGATTGCCGAGTTGGCGCAGCGCGGGGTAGATATTCGCGGCGCGGTGAACGACATCCTCGCGGAACGCAAGGCAGCCCCGCAACCGCAGCCTGAAACGGCAAAGCCATCACCGGCGAGCGAGAACACCCCCTTCACGCAAGCAGTAGATAACGTGGTGGCGGGCAAAGTCCCCGCAGGCTACATCCAGCTGGGCACAACGCCTGATGTATTGCAAATGCTGGGTGTGCCGCAAGGCAAAGTCCGCATTGCAGGCGGCACGATTGAAAAAGCCGTCGCCGATTACCTCAACCGCCAAATTTTTCCAGCACATATTCCGCGCGAAAGCGTAATCCCGCTTCGTCCGGCGGCAGGGTTTCGGGGCTTTCCTGCGGGTTTTCGGGGGCTTTGTTTTGTATGTGCGCGATTTGATGGGCAATTTCAGGCTGCATGGCGGCAACTTGGGCAGTGCGCTCTGCCGACAAGGGTGTGCCGAGTGCCTCTTTGACGGCATCCATGCCGCGAATTTCCGCCAAGTCGTTAAAGTCGCTGGGGAACTTTTCTTTGCCGTCTGCGTCCAATTGTCCGTGCCGTTGTTGCCATACGGTGATGTCGCGGGCATCAAATTCGGGCAGCCTGATTTGGGCGCGCCCGCCCAAGATGGCAGCGGCTTCGGCGGCTTTGGTTAAACCTTTTTGGCTCACACGGTCGTTGTCGGCGGCAAGGTAAATGGGGGTATCAGGTGGCAGATGGTCGCGTTCGGCAATACGCGCGGCAACGACGGGCAAATTGCCCGCATCAAAGGCAATCACCACGGGTTTACCTGTTGCCAAATGCACACTGGCGGCGGTGGCGTAACCTTCGGCGAGGTAAAAACCTTGTGCCATATCGGCGTGCGTGCCATTGAGGATGGCGTAGCCGCCGCTTTTTTGTCCGCCTGCCAAAAAGCGTTTTTCACCGCTTTCTTCAATCTGTTGCAGATTGACCAGCTCGGTGTTGCCTGTTTGCCCGTTGCGCGAGTAAATCGGGATGACCAGTTTGTTCTGCCCTTTGTAACGATTGATGCGGATGCCTGCCACGGCGGTTAAATCTTGAATGTCTTTGTTCTGCAAATAGGGATGGGCTAAATCATCGGCGGTAAGGGCTTTGGAATT
>CAJPSG010000239.1 GCA_905373195.1 Kingella oralis | reverse complement strand
GGGCAGCCTGAAAACCCCTAGCAACAATATAGTCGCTCCAATTAAGCCTTATACAGCGTTGGATCGTCTTGCTGTACTACTTGTACTATCTGCGACTCGCCGCCTTGTATAAGACTTAATTGGAACGACTATAAAACCCATTTTCAGGCTGCCTTATTGCATGTTGAACCGCGTCAAGCCGTGTTGAACTGCTTACGACTCAATCACAATCTTCGGAAACTTGCTGCTGAAATCGCGCCCTTTATCCGCCACCGCCAGCACAATTTGGAACGCGGCTTGGTTGTAGATTTCGGCAACAGCGGGCTGGTTATCCAGCAACGCGCCTGCCGTGCCCGCATCCATCGCTTCGCGCACGGGCAGCGACAGCGGCAGTTGTCCCAGCAGCGGCACGTTCAATTTCGCCGCAAGATTTTTGCCGCCATCGCTGCCAAACAGCGCTTCATGATGCCCGCAATGGCTGCAAATGTGCACCGACATATTTTCCAACACGCCCAAAATGGAAATATTTACCTTGTTAAACATATCCACCGCCTTACGCGCATCAATCAGCGCAATGTCTTGCGGCGTGGTAACCACCACCGCGCCTGTTACGGGGATTTTTTGCGACAGCGTCAGCTGAATATCGCCTGTACCGGGGGGCAAATCCACAAACAGATAATCCACATCGTCCCATTGGCTTTGCATCAAAAGCTGTTGCAGGGCTTGCGACACCATCGGGCCGCGCCACACCACGGCTTGGTCGGTATCCACCAAAAAGCCGATGGACATCACTTGAATGCCATCCGCGTTGGTTACAGGAATCAGCTGCTGCGCTTGTTTTTCAGGCTGCTGTGTTGCCACGCCGAGCATGGTGGGCTGGCTGGGGCCATATAAATCGGCATCCAACACGCCTACGCGCGCGCCCATTTTTGCCAGCGCGGTCGCCAAGTTGGCGGTAGTGGTGGATTTGCCCACGCCGCCCTTGCCCGATGCCACGGCGATGATGTTTTTCACGCCTTTAATCGTGGGGATGCCGTTTTGCACCTTGTGCGCGACAACATTGTGCGTGATTTCCAGCTTGATGGGCTTGCCTGTGGCGGCGGCGATGGCTTCGTGAAGCTGCTGCGCGATGTGGGCAACGGGATAGCCGAACTCCAACGCCACTTTCAGGCTGCCGTTTTCTTCGGCAACGCTTTTCACGGCTTTTTCGCTGCCGAGTGTGCGCTGGGTGGTGGGGATAAGGATTTGTTCTATTTGTGATTTCATGGTGTTTCCTCTTGTTGGATGTTTGTGTTGTGAATATTGTGAATTAGGCGGATAAAGCCATTTTCAGGCTGCCTAATCGTTTAAACCCGTTTCAGGCTGCCTCAGCCTTAAACATGAATGCAAGATGCAATTTTACGGCAAAACCCGCCTGCGCGGGCGACGTTTTCATGGCAGGCAAAATGTTTTACCGCGCTTGATGCCGTTTCAGGCTGCCTTATCCTATCATGATTAGGCAGCCTGAAAGCTACAAAACCGCCGCAACAAGGCGTATCATCACGCCATTTTTGCTTACCACAACCGCCGCCATGTTTTACCAAATCGCCGCCATGATGATATGGAGCAGCGCATTCATCGCTGCCAAATTTGCCGAAACCATGCTAGACCCGATTTTGCTGGTGCAATTTCGGCTGCTGATTGTTGCCGTTATCTTGCTGCCCATCGGCATCCCAATGTTTCGCAAGCTGCCCAAAAGCGCGTGGAAACCGCTGATTTGGCTGAGTTTTTTGAACTACATCGCCGTGCTCATCTTGCAATTTAAAGGTTTGCAATACACATCCGCGTCCAGCGCATTAACCATGCTGGGGCTAGAACCGCTGCTGGTGGTGTTTATTGGGCATTTCTTTTTTGACGACAAGGCGCGCAGGTATCACTGGATTTGTGGCGTGTTGGCGTTTATTGGCGTGTTCACGCTGATTTTGGGCGGGCAACACGCGGGCAAGGGCGGCGAAATTAGCCTATTGGGCTGCGCGATGGTGTTATCGGGTGGCATCGTGTTTTCTGCCATCCTGCGCCCCACGCAAAAATTTATGCGCCAAATCCCCGCCAGCACTTATACCACGCTGTCGTTTATCATCGCCGCGCCGCTGTGCCTGCCGTTTACCGCCGTGCTCACCAAAAGCTGGCACATCGCATGGAGTTGGCCAGGCATTTTGGGCATGGCGTATTTGAGCATTGGATGCAGTTGGCTGGCTTATTGGCTGTGGAACAAGGGCATGGACAGGGTGCCCGCCAATTTAACAGGGCTGCTGATTACGCTGGAACCCGTGTTTGGCATTTTGATGGCGGTGGTGCTGCTGCGCGAGCCGATTAGCGCGCTGTCGTGGCTGGGGATTGCCATTGTGATTAGCGCGACTGTGTTGGCAAGCATGATGCCCAGAATTTATAATCGCGCTCGTAAATAGTTTTCAGGCTGCCTAATTGGGTATCGCAAGGCAGCCTGAAATGAACTCAACCCAGCCTAAACGTATTTTCAGGCTGCCTTAAAGCCATGTTTACTTGCCAACCATAAGGCAGCCTGAAACGCTGTAACCAAGCAAAAAGCTGTTTTATCGCGTTTAACCGTTTTCAGGCTGCCTATTGGGTATCACAAGGCAACCTGAAATAAAGTTTAACCCAGCCCAAACGCCTTTTCAGGCTGCCTATTCACCCCACGAGAGGAACCCCCATGCAACTGCAACCCTTTTTCAACCAAGCCCCCAGCATCCAGCTTTACGACCCGCTCGCCCAATTTCTCGGCGCAACACCCGATGGCGTGCTGGAATACCACTACGCCGATGCCGTGAAACTGTGCGGGCATTCCTGTCCCACCGTAGCCAGCGCGTGGCTGATGGTGATTAAAGCCCTAGCCGCGCTGTATTCGCCCGACGAGCTGCCCGAGCGCGGCAACATTGAAATCAGCATGGGCGGCGAACGCGACGCAGGCGTAACCGGCGTGATTGCCTCCGTTGCCCAGCTGATAACAGGCGCAGCCCCCGAAACAGGTTTTGGCGGCATTGGCATGGCAGGGCGTTTTGCTCGCCGCAACCTGCTGTCGTTTGGCGCGGGCGGCGATGCCGACATGACCATACGCCGCCGCGACACAGGCAAAGCCGTGCGCGTGGCGTTTAACGGCAGCGTGGTGCCCTTTGCGCCCGAAATGCGCGACATTATGCCGCAAGCGGTGGCGGGCATGGCAAGCCCCGAAGAATTGCAACGCTTTGGCGAATTGTGGCAAGCGCGCGTACACGCTATTTTGGTGGAGCAGGTGGATAATCCTGAAATGATTGTGGTGGAAGCGGTGGCGTAATCGCGCGAAACCGCTTGGCAACATAAAGGCAGCCTGAAAACGCATTCAACACGTTTTCAGGCTGCCTTACATTCGCCTCACAAGTGCAACACTTTCCCAAACAAAG
>CAJPSG010000238.1 GCA_905373195.1 Kingella oralis | reverse complement strand
CGCAAGCGGCGTTGGCGCAAGCCGAGCAAGAATTGGGCGACAGAGGGCGCATTGTGTTGCGCGCATCGGGCACCGAGCCTGTGGTGCGCGTGATGGTAGAAGCCGATAGCGCGATGATTGCCGAACAATGCGCCCAGCGGATTGCCCAATCCATCCAACAATAAATCGCCCAAAGGCAGCCTGAAAACTTGTAAACAAGGCAAACGCCCCCACTCTGCTTTTCAGGCTGCCTCTGCCTATTGGGTTCGCTTGTTGAACCGCCCTGCCCCATTTCAGGCTGCCTTATCTCCCTTAACCCACAATAAAGCAAACCACCATGCTCGTCTTTTTAGAACAATTCTTTATCCAATTTGGCTACGTCGCCGTGTTCTTCATCCTGATACTCTGCGGCTTTGGCATTCCTATCCCCGAAGACGTTACCCTCGTTGCAGGCGGCGTGATTTCGGGCTTGGGCTACAAAAACGTACACTTTATGGCGGTTACCGGCGTGCTCGGCGTATTGGTGGGCGACGGCATCATGTTTATGCTCGGCAGGCATTATGGCAACCAAATCCTCAAATTTCGCCCCGTTGGCAAAATGCTCAACCCCAAACGCTACGCCCTTATCCGCCAAAAATTTGACCAATACGGCAACCGCGTGATGTTTGTCGCCCGCTTTCTGCCGGGCTTGCGCAGCCCCATGTTTCTCGTGGCAGGCATGAGCGGCAAAGTGTCCTTTCTGCGCTGGCTGATGATGGACGGTCTGGCTGCCATCTTAACCGTGCCGCTTTGGGTGTATTTGGGGCACTTCGGCGCAGAAAATAAAGACTGGCTGATGCGGCAAGTCCACCAATTCCAATACGGCTTATACATCGTGTGCGCCATCGGCGCGGCATGGGCAGGCTATCATCTTTACCACCGCCGCCAAGGCTTAATCGCCCGCCGCGACGCGCTATTAGAAAAACGCCGCCAACGCCGTCTTGCCCGCGAAGCCAAGCAACAGCAAGCCAAACAAGCAACACCGCAACAATCCACCTCGCAACAACACAGCAAATAACGTTTTCAGGCTGCCTCATCTCCCAAAGGCAGCCTGAAAACCATTTAATCGCCCTATTCCAAAGGACACCCCATGCCCACCCAACACTACATCGGCATCATGTCAGGCACCAGCATGGACGGCGCAGATGCCGTACTCATCGCCATGCAAGGCACGCAATGGCAACGCGCCCTCGCCCACAGCTTTACCCCCTACCCCAGCAGCCTGAAAACCGAATTGCTCGCTCTGCAAAACATCGGCGAAAACGAACTACACCGTAGCCAAATCCTCGCCCAACAGCTCAGCCACATCTACGCCCAAACCGTGCAACAACTGCTCGCCCAAAGCCAAATGCAGCCTGAAAATATCACCGCCATCGGCTGCCACGGGCAAACCATCCGCCACGCCCCCGAGCATCAATACAGCATCCAACTGGTCAATCTCCCCCTGCTCGCCGAGTGCACAGGCATCTTCACCATCGGCGACTTCCGCAGCCGCGACCTCGCCGCAGGCGGGCAAGGCGCGCCGCTTGTCCCCGCCTTCCACCAAGCCCTGTTTGCCAGCCCCACCGAAACCCGCGTCGTACTCAACATCGGCGGCATCGCCAACATCAGCGTCCTCGCCCCCAACCAGCCACCCATCGGCTTTGACACAGGCGCAGGCAATATGCTGTTAGACGCATGGACACAACACATCTGGCAGCAGCCATACGATGCCAACGGCGCAAAAGCCGCGCAAGGCAACGTGTTGCCCAGCCTATTAGGCAGCCTGAAAGCCCACCCCTATTTCAGGCTGCCGCCGCCCAAAAGCACAGGGCGCGAACTCTTCTCCCTCGCGTGGCTGCAAAGCCACCTGCGCGGCAACGAATCTCCATTTGATGTGCAACGTACCCTCGTCCAATTCACCGCCGAAACCATCGCCGAAGCCATTTTTCAGGCTGCCTCAACCACCCGAAGCCTCTACATCTGCGGCGGCGGCATCCAAAACGCCACCCTAATGCACACACTTGCCGAGCTATTCGTCCCCAGCCACATCGCCCTGCACAGCACCGCCAGCCTCAATCTCAACCCCCAATGGGTAGAAGCCGCCGCTTTCGCATGGCTTGCCGCCTGCTGGGTAAACCAAACCCCCTCCAATCCCCACCGCGCCACAGGCGCACACAAGCCGCTTATTCTGGGCGCAGGCTATTTCGCATAACATAAAAAGGCAGCCTGAAAATGGGATAAACCGTTTTCAGGCTGCCTTTTATTGTTACCAACTGCTCCATCAAGGATACGGACGACAATCCGAATCCACCCGCATAGCATTATTAAAAAAAGGCGTTTCATCACACGTTGTCGTACTGCTCTCGCACACCAGCGAAGTGCCATCATGCGCATGAATCAACACCCGCGCCTCCCTGTTTTTATCAAACGACACCGCTTTCATGCTATACGCCGCCTCGTTCTCCGTACCACGCGGGTTGCCCATCATCCGAATGCAAAAATAAGGCGTTTGCGTAGTCGGCAAATCCACCCATTGCGTGCTGCTTTTCTTAAAGTTGGCATGATTTGCATAATGACGCTCCAACGCCTGCGCATTGTCCATCATCGCTTGATGCGCCTCGCTTAGCCGCGCATTTTTCACATAATTGTTATAAAGCGGATAAGCCACCACCGCCAAAATCGCGATGATGGCTATCACCACCAACAATTCAGTCAAAGTAAAGCCTTTTGCTTTCATTTTATTGCATCACTTCGCAGCCAACCGCATCAGGCAAAGCTGTGGGGTCGGGAGATTTAGCAGAAGTCTCATAAAGGTCTGCGCCGCCATTCGTGCAACGAACAAACGCAGGAACAGAAGAATCGTAGAACAAAATCAACTGATTAGCAGCGAGCACATCGGCTGAATACAAACCCGATTTCGGCTTACCTTTCAATATAAAGTTATTGGTATTCGCCTTAACCAATGAAAAATCGTAATTATCGTTATCCACCGTAACCACAATACTCGTTGCAGGCACAGCCGAAGTATCATTCTTGGTAACAAAAACTATATCGGGCGGGGTGCAATCTGTCCCCTCCTTGCAAAAAGTTCGATACCGACCATAGTGGCGTTCCATTGCCAGCGCCGCATCCGACATCATGGCACGCGCATTATCCAAGCGTGCGCGGCGGATATAGCTTAAATAAGATGGATAGGCCAAAGCAGCCAAAACACCCATAATCGCAATAGCAACCAACAATTCAATCAATGTAAAACCTTTTTGTTGCGAAGACAGTTTCATTTTTTTCCAATCTTTCAAATTAAAATAATTTTAGTGTGTGCATCCAATCAAGCAATTTTAATGCAGGTTAGCCAGTTTAGCGAAATAAATAGATTTAAAAATTATTTTTCGCCTATTTGCGCAATTAAATTCTCAAAATTTTAATT
>CAJPSG010000237.1 GCA_905373195.1 Kingella oralis | reverse complement strand
GCGCCCAAGGCATTTCCACCCTGTAAACCCGTTTTCAGGCTGCCTGAAAACGCGCTGGGCACGGCTAACGAAGCGAGCAGGGCGGTATTGGCGGGCAGCATCGGCGACACGGTGAAATCGCCCGCCTTTTGCCACGCCCATTGCTGCTGCTCGCGCGCTTGCAATGTGCCGCGCCATTGATGCGCCGCCACGCGAAAAAAGCGCAGGTTCACATGGGCGTGTTCATAGCGATAAAACTTCGCCAGCCACGGCGTGGCGTGCAAAATTTCTACGCCCAGTTCTTCCATAAACTCGCGTTGCAGCGCGGCAAATTCTGTTTCGCCCGCTTCCACTTTGCCGCCCGCAAATTCCCAGTAGCCCGCATACGGCTTGCCCTCGGGGCGCGATGAGAGCAGAAATTCGCCGCGTTCGTTAAACAAGATGCCTGCGACAACGTGGATTTTAGGGGGCATGGGGTTTTCCTTTTTGTGTGGATTATTTGGAAGGCGATGGTGGAGCGATAAAGGCAGCCTGAAAACAGGTAAAACAGCTTTTCAGGCTGCCTATTTGTTCACAAAAGGCTGTTCACAAAATATTACTCACAAGGACAGTTCACAAAAAAACAAACAGCGCGAAATCTCACGCTGCTTGTTTAACCAACACGGCTAGCCGTGCAAACTTTCCATCCGAATCATCACCACAGGGTCGGTAACGGTTTCTTGCGCTTCAATTTCCGCAATCGCCGCCTTGATGTTTTTCTCAATGGTGGAGTGCGTCAGAATCACAATTTCGGCGTGGGTGCTGTCCAGCACGCTTTTTTGAATCAGCGCCTCAATCGAAATATCGTATTTTGCCAACACCGCCGCCACCGCCGCCAGCACGCCCGCTTGGTCTTGCGTGTGCATCCGCAAATAATAGCTGCTGGTGATGTCGTCAATGGACAAGAAATTTTGCGCCTCCACTTTGTCGGATTGGAAGCCCAGCAGCGGCACGCGGGTTTCGCTGTCGGCATCCAGCAAGCGGCAGATGTCGATAATATCCGCCACCACCGCGCTGGCTGTGGGCAACGCGCCCGCGCCCGCGCCGTAATACAGCGTTTCGCCCACCATATCGGCTTTTACGCGCACCGCGTTCATCACGCCGTTCACATTCGCCAGCAAGCGGCTTTCAGGCAGCAGGGTGGGGTGGACGCGCAGCTCAATGCCTTTGTCAGTGCGGCGCGTGATGCCGAGCAGTTTGATGCGGTAGCCCAGTTCTTCCGCGTATTGAATATCGCGGCTGTCGAGCTTGCTGATGCCCTCCAAATAGCACGCGCCAAAGTTCACCGGCGTGCCAAACGCCAGCGCCGACATAATCGTGATTTTATGCCCTGCATCGTGCCCTTCCACGTCAAACGTGGGGTCGGCTTCGGCGTAGCCCAATTCTTGCGCCTGCTTCAACACATCGGCAAACGCCGCGCCTTTTTCGCGCATTTCGCTCAAAATAAAATTGCTGGTGCCGTTGATGATGCCCGTGATGCTGTGGATGCGGTTGGCCGCCAAGCCTTCGCGCAGCGTTTTGATGATGGGGATGCCGCCCGCCACCGCCGCTTCAAAGTGAATCATCACGTTGTTTTTTTCGGCAAGGGCGAAGATTTCGTTGCCGTATTCGGCGAGCAGTTTTTTGTTGGCGGTAACAATATGTTTACCGTTTTCAATCGCTTGCAACACGGCATCTTTGGCGATTTCCGTGCCGCCGTATAGCTCCACCACAATATCTACATCATCGCGCTGCACCAATTCGGTGGGCTCGGTTACCACCGCTGCTTGCGGGCAAAGCTGGCGCGCTCGCACCGTGTTGCGCGTGCACACGGCGGTTACGCGCACTTCGCGCCCCAATCGCCTGCTGATTTCCGCCGCGTTGTCTTGCAACACTTGCGCGGTGCCGCCGCCCACCGTGCCCAAACCCAAAATGCCAATGTTGACTGCTTGCATAAATGCCTCTGATTAGAAAAATGTTTGTAAAATTTGCGAAAAAATAAGCCCGCGATGGTAAACCATTTCAGGCAGCCTGAAAACCGATTAACAATAATAAATCCTAAAAAATCAAACGAGTTGATGGATGGGATAAGGTTGAGCGGTTTAATGCGGTGGCAAATGGTTTCAGGCTGCCTCAATCGCATCCCCCAAAGGCAGCCTGAAAACGTTAAAACATCGCTTCCAGCTCATCAAACCGCATCGGCACAAGACTTAGCCCCACGCCAAACGGCTTAAACGCCTTGTTGATTAACGCCGCCGACACCGCGCGGTCGTTTTCCACATTGCTCAGCGATGGCAGCGAAATGCCCACCAGCTTGGCAAACTGCGCTTGCTTTAAGCCCAGCATTTCAATGCGCAGGCGTTTGAGGGCTTGCCCTTGCGTGAGCTTGCCTTGCCAGAGTTCACGCAGGATTTGGTTGCGAAAGGCGCTGCGCTGTTGGGCGGAAAGTGTGGTTTTGTTTTTGGTGGCGCGTGGTTTGGGCGCGGGTAATTTGGGTGTGGTCATAGCAAGCCCCAGCGTTGGAATTTTTCGGGAAGATAATCGTAGCCTAAGCCTGCCATTTCTAGGATGCGGGATGGCACGCCGCGTTGGTGCAGGCGGTGTTTTAAATCCAGCAGTTTTTCGGCGGTTGATTGGAGTTCTGCCAGCAAAACGTTGGGATCGGCTAAATCGGCAAAGGATTGCGCGATGGCGGGAAAGTCGTATTCGCCGCCGTTTTCCAGCGGCGCGCCCCAAGTGGAGCTGCGGATGATGCCCTCGGGGTCGGCTTTCATCGGCGCAAAATCGTAAATCGGGGCAAATTCTATGCTGCCTGCGCGGCGGATAAAGGCGGTGTTGCGCCCGTGGTTGTCGCTGTTGCCAAAGGCGATATTGAGCAAATCGCGCTGCAACCATTGGCTAATCCACGCGCCCGCATCAAGCTGAAAACCTTGCGTTTGAACCAGATGGCTGCGCTGAATTTTTTGCAAAATGGTGCGGATGGTTTCGCCTTGGTTTAAATAACTGCCCGCGCCGCGTTCCAGCAGGGAATACACGCTTTCCATCGCCAGCCGCGTGGTTTGCCCTTGCGCCTGCGCCACATCAAAGCGCGGCAGCCACAAGGACGGATAACGCTCGCCTTCTTCCAGCTTCATCTGGCGGGTGTTGATGGTGGCAAAGCCCAGCGCGGCTAATTCGTGATAAAAATAAAACTCGGCGCGCAAAATATCGCAATCAATCGGCGTGCGCTGATTGCGCGGATATTTCACCAAATAATACGCATCGGCAGACGCGCTATCTTGTTGATTGTCAATCCACACTTTGCCGCTTGGCGTTTGGCGCAGCAGCAATTTTGGGGCTTCGCCGCCTGCGCCCGTTGCGCCGCCTGCAATCGCACCGTGTTCTTGTGCGTATTCCAAAAAATCGGCTTGGCGGTTAATCGCTTCGGCAGCCTGAAAA
>CAJPSG010000236.1 GCA_905373195.1 Kingella oralis | reverse complement strand
AGCCGTCTCAACTCAAAACCGCTTCAAAGGCAGCCTGAAAACATAAAACCGTTTGGTATTCTGCCAAACGGTTTTTGCTGGATAGATTGACTTTCAGGCTGCCTCAACGCGGGCGCGATGTTGGGCAGCCTGAAAACCATCCCCGCGCCCCTACGGCTTGCTGGCAAGCCGTGCCCTTGCGCTTGCTTATCGCCCGCCCACATCAAACCGCTGTTCGCGGCTGCCATTGCACGCGCGTATCACCAGATAGCTGCCCGACGCATCAAGGCATTTGCCCGAAGCCGCGCTGCGGATGCGGCTGCCATCTGCATACCAGCGTTGGTTGTCCTTGCCGTTGCAGGCGAACAAAATCACGCGGCTGCCGTCGCGGGTTTCGCCGCCTGCCACGTCCAAACAACGCGCATTTTGGCGGATGGTGCCGCTGCGCCCATCCCAGCGAAACAGTTGGTTTGCCTGCCCGTGGCAGCGATAGCGAATTAGGCTGCGGTGGTCGTCGCCGTGGATGTCTAGGCATTCGCCCTGCGCGGTGCGAATCAGCCCTTCCGCATCGCGCTCAGGGCGGTAGATGCGGTTGGTTTGCTCGCGTGCGTCAATGTAGAGGGTGTCGGGCAGGGAAACGCCGCAAGCGGTCAGCAGCAGTGGCAACAGCATGCTGGTTAAGGATTTTTTCATACGAGTTCCTTTTGTTAAACAATGGGATGGATTTTCAGGCTGCCTTTGTTTGCACACAATAGGCAGCCTGAAAATGCCAAATGCAACGGCAACAGCTCGCCATCAAGCAAGCCCATCAATCGCCCAGTTCCCTAAACCTCCCCCCGCATCAACTGCGCCGCATCCGCGTTAATCCCGCGCAACACCGCCGCAGGGTCGGCCGCCTGCGTAATCGGCCGCCCCATCACCAAATAACTCGCCCCCGCGTTCAGCGCATCCAGCGGGGTCATAATGCGCCGCTGGTCATCCGCATTATTCGCCACATCCAAGCGAATCCCCGGCGTTACCAGCAAAAATTCGTCGCCCAAATGCTGCCGCAATAGCCGCGCTTCCTGCGCCGAACACACCACGCCATCCAGCCCCGATGCTTGCGCCAATTTCGCCCATTGCAACACCAGCGTTTCAGGCTGCTGGTTCAAGCCAATCTCGCGCAAATCCTCCGCCGTCATGCTGGTGAGCACGGTTACGCCAATCAACTGCGGGCGATGCGCATAATTCGCCACCGCTTCCGCCGCCGCTTCCATCATGCGCCGTCCGCCCGATGCGTGCATATCCACCATCCACACGCCCATTTCCGCTGCCACTTTGCACGCGCTGGCAACCGTGTTGGGAATATCGTGATACTTCAAATCCAAAAACAGCTTAAAGCCCTGATGGATGAGCTTTTCCGCCAGCGAACGCCCTGTGGCGGTAAACAATTCTTTACCTATTTTGAGCTGGCACAATTCGGGCGATAAACGGCGCACAAACGCCAGCGTGTCGGCTTCGTTAGCAAAATCCAACGCCACAATCACGGGCGTGGGCTGGGTGGAAAGCGGGTAATCGGTCATCAAAGGGTTCATAGCGCAGTCTCGTTTTTGCAAAAAAAGGCTATTTTACACGTTTTAACGCAGTTTCTCGCAAGCTAGTGTTTTCAGGCTGCCCAGCGGTTTTGCACAGCCATTTAACGCATCAAGTTGGTTATCTAATAATTTGTAAAGATTATTTTTTTTCTTTACAATGGTTTTATTGTTTTTTACACGTTACAAAATAAGGAAAATTTATGAATAGCTTGCGAACGCTTTGCGTATGTGTATTAGTGGGGCTACTGGCAGCGTGTGGTCAATCGGAAGATGCGCCACCATTCACCAGCGGGGGCAGCAACAGCGGACATTCCGCCGCCAACCAAGGCTATAAAAAAGCCAACAAAAAAGCCAAATTATCCGACCTAGAAAACGCCGATTTGCAAGCCATTCAAGATGTTTTCGCCGCCTCCAACATCAGCAACATGGAAGTGCGGCAAAACGCCAAAAATTGGAGCTACAAAGCGGGCTTTGAGCCCAGTTGCAGCGCGTATCAATCGTTTTACAATTCGCAACGCCTGCTGTATGCCGACATCGCGCCGCAAATCCAAGCGTTGAAATTGCAAACCGTGTTGGGCAAAGAACTGGTGGCCACCCTTGCCCCCGCGTTGGAAAAAATTGCCAATGCTTCCGACCAAATGGTGCTGCTGGATTGGGATGATTGCGGCACGGCTCAGTTTGCGAAAAAACTGGTTCCCGCCGCCAAGCAAATGGCGGAAGCTAACCGCATTTACGCCAAAGCCATCGTGCAATACAGCGATGCGATTAAATCGCACGAAATGTTTACCCTAGCCGATGAAACCTCGGTGTTGCACACCGCCACCGATACCGAAAAAGCGTTGAAATATTTGCAAGGGCAGCCGCAAAAAGGCAGCACCGCCGCCGCATCTGCTCCCGCGCAATAACCCAAAGGCAGCCTGAAATTTCGTTTTCAGGCTGCCTTTTTATGCCCGTTTACACTATTGTTCACACAACCACCGCGCAGCCATTACCACCACACCATGACCTCCCGCATCCACGCATGGGCAAACATCCCCACCCTTGCCCAAATCCAAGCCCACCTCGCCGCCCATCCCGATAGTCAACACCTTATCTTCTGCCTGCCCGCTAGCCCCGTTATCCCCCAATGGCAGCCTGAAAACGAGCAACAGCAAGCCCTCGCCCAAGCATGGCAAGAAGCCACCCGCTGCCTTGTTTACGATGCCGTGAACTACATCCGCCAATGGCAGTCTGAAACCGACCTTTGGCTGCTGCCGCCCCACGCCGCCAGTCATCTGCACGAACATTTCCCCCAGCCTGAAAACATCATCTGGCACACCGCGCCCATCGCCCAACAGCCCGCGCCGCCGCGCCAAGCATGGCAACAGCCCCCAGCAAGGCAGCCTTGCCCCTTTGTCCAAATCTCCGATTTGGGTATAAAGGGGTATGCCGCAGCGCAACGCGCAAGGCTGAAAACACAATCCCCGCCCCATGTCATCATCATCGGCGCAGGCATCGCAGGCGCAGCCACCGCCCACGAATGCGCCACCCGCGGCGCGCGCGTAACCGTGCTAGAAGCCCACGCCCCCGCCCAAGCCGCATCAGGCAACCAACAAGGGCTGCTCTACGCCAAAATCTCCCCCCACCTCACCGCCCAAACCGAGCTACTGCTCGCAGGCTACGGCTACACCCGCCGCCTGCTGCAACGCCTGCTCCCCCAACAACAAAGCTGGGGCGCAAGCGGCGTGCTGCACCTCAACCACAACCCAAGCGAAACCCAGCGCAACGCCCAACTCGCCCAAAATCAACACTATCAACACCTCTACCGCCCCGTTTCCCCCGTCCAAGCCAGCCAAATCGCAGGCATCCCCATCGCCCAAAGCGGGCTATATTGGCAACACGGCG
>CAJPSG010000235.1 GCA_905373195.1 Kingella oralis | reverse complement strand
AAACTGCACGCCGTATAACACAAACACCAAGGCGCTGCCAAAAATAGCCAGCCCCACCCCTTTGCCACCGCAAGCAACCGCCGCCCAACACGCGCAAAAAAAACGCAAAACCATCATTATTTGGCTGCGCGTGATTGCCCTGTTGTTCGCAGGCTTCTTTTTCCTCAGCCAATGCGGCATGAGCAAGCCCAAAGCCAAAGCCGCCATCGTGGAAAGCTGCATTCAAAACGTGCCGCACGCGCCCAAATGGCAGCAAGACCTTGCCAAACACAGCCTGAAAGACCAAGACGGCACGCTGGTTGCCCAATATTGCGTGTGCATGTGGGACGAGCCGCTGCAAAAACTCTCCGCCCAGCAAATCCAATCGTTCGCCAAAATCAGCCCTGAGCAGCAACTCGCGCTGCTGGGCGGCGCAGACGCATTCAGCAAACGCGATGCGCAATGCATCGCCAACTTAGGAGTAAAAAAATGATGACACCCGAAAACACCCGCTTAATCATCGTGGACATCCAAGAGCGGCTGCTGCCCGCCCTGCACGAACACACCGCCTTCCTTGCCGCCTGCCGCCAATTCATCGCCGGCACAAACCTGCTAGGCGTGCCGCATCTGATTACCGAGCAATACCCCAAAGGCTTGGGCGCAACCGTGCCCGACATCGCCCTGCTCACGCCCGATGCGCCCAAATTCGGCAAAACCCAATTTTCCGCCTACACCGCCGAAGTCGCCGCCGCGCTGCAACAAGGGCAGCCTGAAAATCAAAAGCCCAACATCATCCTAATCGGCTGCGAAACGCATATCTGCATGCTGCAAACCGTGTTGGATTTGCGCGGGCAGGGCTGCAACGTGTTTATCCCGCAAGAATGCGCCACCTCGCGCACCGCCGCCAACAAAGCCAACGGCTTGCAGCAAATCCAAGCAGCGGGCGGCATCGTGAGCAATATTGAAAGCCTGCTGTTTATGCTGCTCAAAGACGCGCAGCATCCGCAATTCAAAGCGATTTCTAAATTGATTGTGTAATCATCCACACCCAAAGGCAGCCTGAAAACGTATTCCCCGTTTCAGGCTGCCTATTAGCTCCCCGTCCCAGCCATTACTCTGCTAAAATCGCACGTTTTTTAATCCATCCGCAAAGGAACGCAAATGATTGATTTCGCATACGCCGCCGATGGCGCAGTTGCCGCCAACCAAAGCCCTTGGTCTGCCCTGTTGATGTGGGTGCCGCTGATTGCCATTGTTTACTTTATGATGATACGCCCCAACCAAAAACGCGAAAAAGCCCGCCAAACCATGATTAGCGAGCTGAAAAAGGGTGACCGCGTGTTGCTTGCCGCAGGCTTTTACGGGCGCGTGGTTAAAGCGGGCGAACAAATTTTCACCATTGAGCTGGCGCGCGGCGTAAACATTGAAGTGGATAGAAACGCCATCGCCGCCAAAGTGGATGCCAACGCCGCCACGCCCGAAGCCGCGAATACTACGACACCCGCCGAATAGTTTTCAGGCTGCCTCCCATAGCCAACCTGTATTCGCCCCAATACCCATCAACAAGCAGCAATGGCACGTCCCTTGCTGTTTTCCACGTTTGACCATCCTTTCACGGCAGCCTAAAACGCCCCCAAAGGCAGCCTGAAAACCCAAGGAAAAACCATGAATCGTTATCCGCTTTGGAAATACCTGCTGATTGCGCTCACGATTGTGCTAGCCGTCATCTACACGCTGCCCAATCTGTACGGCGTAACCCCAGCCATCCAAATTTCCACCAACCGACAATCCATCACCATTGACAGCAACACCGAAAAAACCGTTGCCGATGCGCTGCAAAAAGCCAATATCCAACATGGCGGGATGTTTATCGCAGGTGGCAGTCTGAAAGTGCGCGTGTCCGATGCCACCAAAATCTCCGCCCGCGATGCCATTGATGCCGCGCTGGGCGAAGGCTACATCGTGGCGCAAAACCAAATCGCCAACAGCCCCGAATGGCTGGAAAAAATCGGCGCAAAACCTATGTTTCTTGGCTTGGACTTGCGCGGCGGCGTGCATTTCACCATGCAAGTGGACATGAAAGCCGCGCTGGAAAAAACGCTAGACCGCTACGCAGGCGACATTCGCCGCACCATGCGCCAGCAAGATATTCGCGTGGGCAACATCCGCAAGCAAGACAACAGCATTATTGTGCCGTTTCAAGACGAAGCCGATATGCAAAAAGCTCTGCCCGAATTGCAAAAAATGCTGGACGGCGCACAAATCAGCAACAATAACAACGAAATCACCGTGGTGCTGCCCGATGCGCTGCTGGCGCAAATCCGCAGCGATGCCGTGAAGCAAAACATTACCACGCTGCATAACCGCGTGAACGAATTGGGCACAGCCGAGCCCGTTATCCAACAAGCAGGTGCCGACCGCATCGTGGTGCAATTACCGGGCATGACCGACACCGCCAAAGCCAAAGACATCATCGGGCGCACCGCCACGCTGGAAGTGCGCATGGTCAGCACCGATATGGCGCAGCTGGCGCAAGCGCAAAACGGCAACATCCCCGATGGCTACGAATTGTTGAGCGACAACGAAGGGCATCAATATTTGGTGAGCAAGCAAGTGGAGCTAACGGGCGACAACATCAACCAAGCCCAAGGCAGCCTAGACCAGCAAACCCAGCAGCCGATTGTGAGCCTTGCGCTGGATAGCGTGGGCTCATCCACCTTTGCCGATTTGACCACCGCCAACAAAGGCAAAATCATGGCGATGGTGTTGATTGACCAAGGCAAAGCCGAAGTGGTAACCGCGCCGCGCATCAACGAACCGATTACCGGCGGGCGCGTGCAAATCACAGGCATGGCAAGCCTTGCCGAAGCCAACGACGTGGCGCTGTTGCTGCGCGCAGGCTCGCTGGCCGCGCCAATGAAAATCATTGAAGAGCGCACCATCGGCCCTTCTTTGGGCGCAGAAAACATCAGCAAAGGCATCCATTCCACTGTGTGGGGCTTTGCGGTGGTGGCGGTGTTTATGATTATTTACTACCGCTTGTTTGGCATTTTTTCCGCCATTTCTTTATCAGCTAACTTATTGTTCTTGTTTGCTATTTTGTCTGCCTTGCAAGCCACGCTCACGCTACCGGGTATCGCCGCGATGGCTTTAACGCTGGGCATGGCGATTGACTCCAACGTGTTGATTAACGAGCGCATCCGCGATGAACTGCGCGAGGGCAAAAAAGCCCAAATCGCCATCAAAGAAGGCTATGACCACGCTTGGGACACCATTTTGGATTCCAACTTAACCTCGCTGATTGCGGGCATCGCCCTGCTGATTTTTGGCACAGGGCCCGTGCGCGGCTTTGCGATTGTGCATTGCTTGGGCATTATGACTTCCATTTATTCATCCGTTGTGGTATCTCGCGCCTTGGTGAATTTGTGGTACGGCAACCGCAAAAAACTACAACATCTCTCCA
>CAJPSG010000234.1 GCA_905373195.1 Kingella oralis | reverse complement strand
TATAGTTTATTGTTTATTGGTTTCGTTTTCCCTATTTTCAGGCTGCCTAACGCGCACACAAAACCTATGAAAAACATCACACTACTCTATTTCGCTGCCTTGCGCGAAGCCACAGGCAAAGACCAAGAAGCCTACGCCACCGCTGCTAACACCGTTGCCGAACTCTATGCCGAGCTGCAACAGCGTTATACCCTTCCCGCCGTGCCGTTGCGCGCGGCGCGCAACCATGTGTTTTGCGATTGGCACGAAGCGCTTGCCGACCAAGACACCATCGCGTTTATCCCGCCCGTGGCAGGAGGCTAGCCATGTTCGCCCTCACCGACCAAGCCATCAACGTCCAAGCCCTGCGCGAACAGCTCACGCAAAACGAGCGTTGCGGCGCGTTCAACAGCTTTGAAGGCTGGGTACGTCGCCACAATGACGGCAAAACCGTGGACTATCTGGTTTACACCGCCTACGCCCAGCTCGCGCAAAGCCAAGGCGAAGCCATCATCGCCCAAGCCAAGCAACGCTTCGCCATTGAAGATGCCGTTTGCGTGCACCGCGTGGGCAAGCTCGCCATCGGCGAAATTGCCGTGTTTGTGGGCGTGAGCGCGGCGCACCGCGATGCCTCCTTTGCCGCCTGCCGCTTTATTATCGACACCGTTAAAGCCGAAGTGCCGATTTGGAAACAAGAGTTTTACACCGATGGCAGCGCAGAGCAGCCGCCCGCATGGTTGGCAAACGCCGAAGCGTTGGCAAAATGATTTTGTTGGTTGCGCTACTGCACTTTTCAGGCTGCCTAATGCGTATCAGATGATAGCCTGAAAATAGGGAAAACGAAACCAATAAACAATAAACTATAAAAAGGCAGCCTGAAAACGGTATTTCACGTTTTTAGGCTGCCTTTATCGCATCACATTAAACCGCTGCTTGCTCTTCTTGCGCTTGATTAAACATCGCTTCAAAGTTAATCGGCGCCAACAACACAGGTGGGAAGCCCGCACGCGTAACGGTTGAAGACACCACTTCGCGCGCATAAGGGAACAAAATGTTCGGGCAAGCCACACCCAGCAAAATGTTCACATCCGATTCAGGGATGTTTTCCAAACGGAAAATGCCCGCTTGGCTCACTTCGTTCAAAAACACCACGCGATTGTCCGCCAATTTAGCCGTAACCGTAACTGTAACCACACATTCAAAAAAATTCTCTTCAATTTGCGAAGCAGTAGTATTGATGCGCATATCCACTTCGGGCGTTTCTTGTTCCAAGAAAATTTTAGGCGCGTGTGGCACTTCCAAAGACAAATCTTTTACATACAATTTTTCTACGCTGAATACAGGTTGTGCAGGCGCAGTTTCTTGTTGTGGAGCAGGATTTTGTTCGCTCATGATGATTCCTTTGTTGAAAGGTTAAAAAATTATTCAGCTTGAAGCAAAGGCAACAAATCGCCTTTTTGATGCAAAGCATACAAATCAGTAAAACCACCCACGTGCGTTTCACCAATAAAAATTTGTGGCACAGAGCGTAATCCTGTTAATTGCTGCATTTCATTAAAATCAGCAGGCGAGCGGCTAACGTTAATTTCCTCAACCTCATCCACGCCCATTTGTTTTAACAACTGCTTTGCCATAGAGCAATAAGGGCAAAAAGTGCCTGTGTACATTTTCACATGCTGCATCATGTTTTTTCGTTCTTTAAATTGCAAAAACTGGATTCTTAAAAAGATTTAAGAACCCAGTTTCAAATCATTTTAACAACCTACTATTGCGCAGCAGGAGCGGGAGCAGCTACTTCACGTTGAACTTCGCGTGTTACCAAAGATTCAACTTGGATGTCTACGCGACGGTCAGGTTCAATACATGCGATAAGCGCTGAACGTTTTTTAGCTTTGGATACTTTTTTACCCAATTTAGCCACTTCTGCTTGACATTGTTCAGTCATTTTAGCTTGGCTTTCACCCAAACCAACAGCAGAAACGCGGTCAGCAGGAACACCTTGTTGTACCAAGTAGTTAGCAACAGTATTGGCACGACGCTCAGACAATGCTTGGTTGTATTTGTCTGAACCCATAAAGTCGGTATTACCTTCTACGCGCACTGATTGTACGTTGCTTTGAGACAATTTAGCAGACAAGTCGTTCAGAGTGGTGATGGCTTCTGGACGCAAGTTGTATTTGTCAAAACCGAACAGGAATTCGGATTGCAGAGAAATGGTTTCGTTTACGTGTTCAGTAACGGTTTGAGTTTGTGGTTGTGCTTCAGCTCTGTCGCCACATTCAACCAAGCCGTTAGCAGCTTTGTCTAGATAGGTGTTTTCCCAGCATTCGCCGTAGTTGTTGCGAACAACTTCGCCTGAACCTTGGCTGGTGGTGTAACCGTGCACTTCGTGTGCCATTGCACCTGTGGAAGCCATTAGGGCTACGATTAATGCGCTTAATTTGATTTGTTTAGTCATGTTATTCCCTCATCAAGAAAATGATTTTGGCAGGTTTTGTGTTTGCCACGTTGAGATTTCAGGCTGTTGCTTGAATGAAACTTTCGGCGCGAACCCAAATTTTTACCAATGCTTACTATAAGAATTTGGGGCTTTTCTGTCAATGCTTTTTGCGTTTGACTTGTTGCGCGATGCGGTTTAACGATACCCAAGTATCTGTTCTTTGTCATATATTTTTGCGTTTATTGGGTGTTGTAGTTGCATAAATGCAACAAGATTGAGTGTTGTATTTGTATGCAAACATGGGGGATGCGAGTTGCGTGGGGCTTGTTTTTGCGTTGTGTGGGGTGGCGTGTTACATTGTGTGTTTTTGTTTTGGAATAATGTGATGAAATTGCAGCAATTGCGTTATGCGGTGGAGGTGTTTCGCCATAATTTAAATGTGTCGGAGGCGGCGGAGGCGTTGTTTACTTCACAGCCCGGGGTGTCTAAGCAGATTCGGTTGTTGGAAGATGAGCTGGGGGTGCAGATTTTTATTCGCAGTGGTAAGCGGATTGTGGCGGTTACACAGGTGGGGATGGCAATTTTGGAGACGGCGGAGCAGGTGTTGCGGGGGGTGCGTAATATTAAGAATATTGGGGGGGAGTTTGCGAAGACGGAAAGTGGGTCGTTTACGCTGGGGGCGACGCATGATTTGTTGCGTTTCAGGCTGCCTAGTGTGTTGGCGGGGTTTCGGGCGTTGTTTCCTGATGTGCGTTTGGTGTTGAAGCAGGGCAGCCCTGCGGAATTGATGGGGATGGTGTTTAATGGGGAGGTGGATTTGGCTTTGACGATGGATGGGGCGGGGGATTGGGAGGATTTGCGTAAGTTGTCGTTTGGGGAATGGCGGTATGTGCTGGTGTTGCCGCGTGGGCATGAGTTGGCGAGCAAGGGGGGGATTTCGTTGGCGGATGTGGCGGCGTTGCCGCTATTGACTTATGGTTTTGCGTTTGAGTTCGCGCAACACGGCTTCGCGCACGCTGCCTTCGCTAAACG
>CAJPSG010000233.1 GCA_905373195.1 Kingella oralis | reverse complement strand
CGCTCGTTTTCAGGCTGCCGCAAATACAGTAATATCGCGCCCCAAAATAATCGCAAAACGCATAGTCCGTTCATTGTTCAACACCTTTCATTTTCAAAAGGCAATCCCCATGCTCCTCGCCCTATCCCTGCAAAACTTCGTCATCGTAGAAAAACTCAACCTAAACTTCCAAAACGGCTTCACCGTGCTCACAGGCGAAACAGGCGCGGGCAAATCCATCACGCTGGATGCCATCGCCCTGTTGCTGGGCGACAAAGCCGATTACAGCCAAATCCGCACAGGCGCAAACGAAGCGCAGCTCTCTGCCTTGTTTGACATCAGCGAGCATCCCATTTTGCAAGCCGAATTGCGCGAACAAGGCTTGCTGGATGAAGACAGCAGCGAGCTTGCCATCCGCCGCACCATAGACATCAAAGGCAAAAGCCGCAGCTACATCAACAACCAAGCCGCCACCCTCGCCCAGCTCAAACACATCGGCTCGCAGCTGATAGACATCCACGGGCAAAACGCCCACCAATCGCTCAACCAAGAAGCCGCGCAACGCCAGCTTTTAGACGCCTTTTCAGGCAGCCTGAAACTGGTAGAACAAACCCAAGCCGCCTATCAAGCATGGCAAGCCGCCCAACGCGCCCTAAGCGAAGCCCAAACCCAAGCCGAAAACATCGCCATAGAACGCGAACGGCTGGAATGGCAATACAACGAGCTAGACCAACTCGCCCCCGAAGCAGGCGAATGGGAAAGCCTCAACCAAAGCCACGACAGCCTCGCCAACGCCGCCGAACTTTTGCAAGCCGCCAGCGAAGTGCAAGACTATATAGACAGCGACAACGGCATCGCCCGCCAAATCAGCCGCAGCCAGCGCACCCTAAACAAGCTGGAACACATAGAACCGCGCTTTGCCGAAAGCCTAGAAATGCTAGACAGCATAGAAGCCGAATTAAGCGAAATCAGCCGCAATATGGGCAGCGTGTTAAGCGACATAGAAATCAACCCCAACGAATTACACGCCAAAGAAGAGCGCATCAGCGAGCTGATGAGCATCGCCCGCAAATACCGCATAGAGCCCGAAGAGCTGCCCAACAAATTAAGCGAAATTCAGGCTGCCCTACAACAGCTAGAAGCCGCTGCCGACATAGAAGCTCTGCAAAAAAACGTCGCCCAAGCGCAAGATGCCTATATGCAAGTGGCGCAACAGCTATCCAGCGCACGCCACCAAGCCGCCAGCAAACTCGCCGCCGAAACCACCGCGCACATGCAAACCCTTGCCATGAAAGGCGCGAAATTCCACATAGAACTGCAACCGAGCAGCCCCACCGCCCACGGGCTAGAACACATCCAATACCAAGTCGCTGCCAACAAAGGCACACCACTGCGCCCGCTCAACAAAGTTGCATCAGGCGGCGAATTGGCGCGCATCAGCCTATCCATCCAAGTGGTAACCAGCCAATACACCCAAGTGCCCACGCTGATTTTTGACGAAGTGGACGCAGGCATTGGCGGCGGCGTTGCCGAAACCGTAGGACGCGCCTTGCGCACGCTGGGCAAACAGCACCAAGTGCTCGCCATTACCCACCTGCCGCAAGTTGCCGCCTGCGGCGAACATCATTGGCAAGTTGCCAAGCACAGCGACGGCGAACAAACTGTTAGCGAAATCAGCGTGTTAGACGACAGCACGCGGGTAAACGAAATCGCCCGTATGCTTGGCGGCGAAAAAATCACCGACACCACACGCCAGCACGCAGCGGAGATGTTGGCGAATGCGGCAGGGTAGGGCGGCGAAATAGGTTTCAGGCTGCCTATGGGGTGCGCGGCAATAGGCAGCCTGAAAACGTCAAAGGCAGCCTGAAAAACTGTTTTCAGGCTGCCTCCGTCATATAAACCAGTCTATTCCACCGTTACCGATTTAGCCAAATTGCGCGGTTTGTCCACATCCGTGCCGCGTGCCAGCGCGGTGTGATACGCCAAAAGCTGCACGGGGATGGTGTGTACAATCGGCGACAACACGCCCACATGGCGCGGTGCACGAATAATGTGCACATGCTCCTCAGGCTCAAAATCGCTGTCCAAATCGGTAAACACAAACAGCTCACCGCCGCGCGCGCGCACTTCCTGCATATTGGCTTTCACCTTATCCAGCAAGCCATCTTTGGGTGCAACCACCACCACGGGCATATTTTCATCCACCAACGCCAGCGGCCCGTGTTTCAACTCGCCTGCGGGATAGGCTTCGGCGTGGATGTACGTGATTTCTTTCAGCTTCAACGCACCTTCCAGCGCGATGGGGTAATGAATGCCACGCCCCAAGAATAACGCGCTGGTTTTTTTAGCAAATTTTTCCGACCACGCGGTGATTTGTGGTTCAAGGTTCAGCGCGTGTTGCACGCTACCGGGCAGGGCGCGCAGTTCATCCAAATAAGCCTGCGCCTGCCCCTCGTTTACCCTGCCGCGCATTTTGCCCAGCGTAACCGCCAAGCCAAACAGCGCGACCAGTTGCGTGGTAAACGCTTTGGTAGATGCCACGCCAATTTCTGCCCCCGCGCGGGTGTAAAACACCAATTCGCTGGCGCGAGGCAGTGCCGATTCCATCACATTGCAAATGGATAGGCTGTGTTGCTGCCCCAGCGATTGCGCGTATTTCAGGGCTTCCATCGTATCCAGTGTTTCGCCCGATTGCGAGATGGTAATCACCAGTTGCTTGGAGTTGGCAATCACATCGCGGTAGCGGTATTCGCTGGCAATTTCCACATCGGTGGGGATTTTGGCGATGCTTTCCAGCCAATATTTGCTGGTGGCGGCGGCGTAAAACGATGTGCCGCACGCCAGTATTTTGATGCTGTCTATGCTTTGGAACACTTGCTCGGCGGTTGCGCCAAAGTTGCTGGGGGCAAAGCCGCTGTCTAGGAACACTTCGGCGGTGTCGGCAACGGCGCGGGGCTGCTCGTGGATTTCTTTTTGCATAAAGTGGCTATAAGGCCCCAGCTCCAACGATGCCAGCGACAGCTCGGACGTTTTCACCGCGCGTTGGGCGGCTTTGCCTGTTTTGTCCACCAGCTTTTCAATGCCGTTTTCGCTCAGCAGGGCAACGTCGCCGTCTTCCAAATAGCTGATTTTGCGCGTAAACGAAATCACGGCGGACACATCGGAGGCGATAAACGTTTCTTTATTGCCCAAGGCAACCAAAAGCGGGCAGCCCATGCGGGCTACTACCATGTTTTGCGCGTTGTCTTGCGCCATCACGGCGATGGCATACGCGCCGTGGAAGTTTTTGCAGGCAGCCTGAACGGCGGCGAATAAATCGCGCCCGTTGCGTTGGTATTCGTGGTTGACGGCGTGGGCGATGACTTCGGTGTCGGTTTGCGATTCAAAGGCATAGCCCAAGCCTTGCAGGCGGCTGCGCTCGGCTTCAAAGTTTTCAATGATGCCGTTGTGCACCACGGCGATTGTGCCGCCCGAAATATGGGGATGG
>CAJPSG010000232.1 GCA_905373195.1 Kingella oralis | reverse complement strand
GTCGGGCATCAATGCCCGACCTACGGCTTCCCCAGCGCAGTATTTCCCATTGCAGCACCGTTTCAGGCTGCCTCCCGCACCCCCATTCCCATTATCCATCTCCCCAAAATTTCCCTATAATTCAGGCAGCCTGAAAACTCCTTCCGCGCAAACAACCATGCTTCCCGACCTTCGCCAAACCCTAAAACTCACCGACAGCACCGTGCAAAAGCTAGAAAAGCTACACATCCACAACGCATGGGATTTAGCCCTACACCTGCCGCTGCGCTACGAAGACGAAACCCAAATCACCCCCATCGCCGCCGCGCCCATTGGCGAGATGTGCCAAGTGGAAGGCGAAGTGGTGCTGCAAGAAGTCCAGTTCAAACCGCGCAAACAGCTTATTGCCCGCATCCGAGACAGCGCAGGCGGGCTGCTCAACCTGCGCTTCATCCATTTCTACCCCAGCCAACAGCAGCAGCTTGCCAAAGGGCAGCGGGTGCGCGCGCTCGGCGAAATCAAACAGGGCTACTACGGCGCAGAGATGATACACCCCAAAATCAAATCGCCCGAAAAAAGTGAGCTCGCCCAAACGCTTACCCCCGTTTACCCCACCACCAACGGCTTAACCCAGCCCACGCTGCGCAAAGCCATCGCCGCCGCGCTTCAACATCTAGACCTGCGCGAAATCCTGCCCGAAAGTGTGTTGCGCCAATACAACCTGCCCACGCTCGCCGACAGCCTGCGCCTGCTGCACAACCCGCCGCCCAGCATCAACTTGGCGCAAATCAGCAATGGCGCGTTGCCCGCATGGCAGCGGCTGAAATTTGACGAACTGCTGGCGCAACAACTCTCCATGCGCCTAGCCAAGCAAAAACGCCGTTCAGGCAGCCTGAAACCACTGATTGGCAACGGCAGCTTAACCAATGCGCTGATTGCCCAACTGCCGTTTAGCCTAACCCGCGCCCAACAGCACGTGTTCAACGAAATCCGCGCCGATTTAGCCCAGCCGCACCCCATGCACCGCCTGCTGCAAGGCGACGTGGGCAGCGGCAAAACCATTGTTGCCGCGCTGGCGGCATTGACCGCGCTGGAAGCGGAAGGCGGTTTTCAGGCTGCCGTGATGGCACCCACCGAAATCCTAGCCGAGCAACACTATATCAAGTTCAAACAATGGCTAGAACCGCTGGGCATCAGCGTGGCATGGCTTTCAGGCAGCCTGAAAAAGCGCGACAAAGACCAAGCCCGCGCCGCGATTGCCGATGGGCGCATCCGCCTTGCCATCGGCACGCATGCGCTGTTTCAAGACGATGTTGCCTTTCACAATCTTGGGCTGGTGATTGTGGACGAACAGCATCGCTTTGGCGTGGCGCAACGGCTGGCGTTGAAAAACAAAGGGCAAGACGTGCATCAGCTGATGATGTCCGCCACGCCCATCCCGCGCACGCTGGCGATGACGTTTTTCGCCGATTTAGAAGTCTCCACCATCGACGAATTGCCACCCAACCGCACGCCGATTAAAACCAAATTAGTCAATAACCTACGCCGCGCCGAAGTGGAAGGTTTTGTGCTCAACACCTGCCAAAAAGGGCAGCAAGCCTATTGGGTGTGCCCGCTGATTGAAGAGAGCGACAGCCTGCAACTGAAAGCCGCCACCGAAACGCTAGCCGAGCTGCAAGCCGCGCTGCCCCAGCTCAAAATCGGCTTGGTGCACGGGCGCATGAAGCCCGCCGAAAAAGCCGAAATCATGGCGCAATTCGTTTCAGGCAGCCTGAACGTGCTGGTGGCGACCACCGTGATAGAAGTCGGCGTGGACGTGCCCAACGCCAGCCTGATGGTGATTGAACACGCCGAGCGCATGGGGCTAGCGCAGTTGCACCAATTGCGCGGACGCGTGGGGCGCGGCACGGCAGAGAGCACCTGCGTGTTGCTGTTTGCCGAACCCTTGGGGCAAGTGAGCAAGCAGCGGCTCAAAGTGATTTACGAAAACACCGACGGCTTTGAAATCGCGCGGCAAGACCTAGAAATACGCGGCGCAGGCGACTTTCTG
Source organism: Kingella oralis (assembly GCA_905373195.1). Lineage (GTDB taxonomy): Bacteria > Pseudomonadota > Gammaproteobacteria > Burkholderiales > Neisseriaceae > Kingella_B > Kingella_B oralis_A. Next base: position 1,441 of record CAJPSG010000232.1, on the reverse strand, counting down.
GGCGTGCGCCAAAGCGGCGCAATGATGCTGCGCTTTGCCAACTTGGAACAAGATTTAGCGTTGCTGGAACATGCGCGCCAACTCGCACCGCAGCTGATAGAACAGCAGCCTGAAATTGTGCAAGCGCATTTGGAACGCTGGCTGGGCAGCAGGGAAGGGTTTATGGCGGCGTGAGATTCCATCGCCAATGCGAGTTGGGAGCAGAAGCCAACAAAAGGCAGCCTGAAAACGGGTTAGGGTTTTCAGGCTGCCTTTGATGTTTATTGGAATAGATGGGTTTTTAAACCACACTATGCTTGTTGATAAAAAGTAACATAAGGGTCTCCCCATTCCATATCGCCAATTTCAACGACAAACTTTTTATCAGGATAATTTTTCATTAAAAAATACTCCCAATTGTGTTGAATTAACTTGGCTATTTGTATCAAGGTAGAGCTTGATGTTTCGGGTGCAATAGAGTTTAAAAAAACATTTGAGACCAACGTCTTATTCGTCATCCATTGGGCTGTTTGGCTACCATGGCTAGAAGCCCAATCGTCAAAATTTTTCTTTATTGCAGTAACCACATCCCCGCTTCCATCAATATCTATCATAATAACTCTATCCCTATATAAGATAGTATTAGGCAGAAGAACGAATGAAAAAAGCTCTATATCTTCTGGGTGTATTTCCATTGCAATGTATGTTTCAATATCTTTATACATTGATACTGGACTATCTTTCCATTTTTCATATTTCCAATTTGTTTTCATATTGTTAGCATTCATTCATTTGCGTTTTTCGCAATTATATCTACCCAAAATTAGTGTATGCGTATATTAAAAATAAAATTTAGGATTAAAAAAATAAACTCTTGTTTTATAAATCTCCAACCAATCAGATTTGAAATTTTTTTCATACGCAGCATGCCATAATAGAAAAATACCAAATTGGTACATAATTAACTCCGATGAAAAACTAATATGAAAACCATCAATTGATTCCACAAGAGTTGATATTCCGTTTTGTAAATTTTGTAATATATCATCAGAAAACATATCGTGAAAGTGATGAGAAAGTATGAATTTTTTGGGTAGGTTGTTATGTTCTCCAATTTCTTCACACCCAATAAACAAACGCTCACTATTTGGGCTAAAACAAATACTGCCAATGCTTTCAAAATCATCGTAATAATAAAATTCTCTAAAATAAAAAGCATCATCATATACTGCTTCGTGAGCCAAGAATAATCCAAACTGATAAAGTGCAAAGAATGATGGGAATGCTAAACAGCCATTATTACCACCATTTAAATTTGGGCGTTTTGTTATCACAGTTAGACCATGCGATGCACTATTAAGCCCATCAGGATATAATTCATTACCATACTCTGTTAAAACGATATTTTTGCTAAGAATGTGCATTATTTTACCGTTTTTATGTTTTTATTTTTATAAATAAG
>CAJPSG010000231.1 GCA_905373195.1 Kingella oralis | reverse complement strand
TTTCAGGCTGCCTTACGAGGCGGATTGGATGCGGCGGGCTAATACTGCATCCCCAGCAACACAAACCCATAAGCAAACCACAGCCAAATCGCAAATGAAATCATCCATTTGCCGCTATTACGATGCCGTTTGCGGCAGCCTGAAAACAGGCAAGCGGCAATAATCAGCAATACAGTAAACGTGGGGATAATCAGGCTTGTCCACTCGGCAATATGGGGCAGATAAGCAAACCAGCCGATTGTGCCGCTCATCAGCCACAGCAGCACAGGCGCGAGCAGTAGTTCAAGTATTAAATCGGCGCGCAATTCCAAAACCGCCGCAAACGCAACCAGCATCAACAGCGCCAGTGTTGCAATATGCGGCAACAGCAAGACGTTGAGCCACGTTTTAGTTTCGCTGAAACTCGCCTCGCTCGTTTTCAGGCTGCCTTTCATGGCTCAGCCATCCACCAAACACGCCGCGTTTAACACGCCAATCGCCAGCGACAACGCGCAATACAACGCGCCCACGGCGATATTATTTTGCTGCAATTCGCGTCCCGCATCGGGAATCAGCCGCGAAATGGCGAAATACGCGCCAATTTGCACAATCGCCGCGCCCGCACTCCACAAAATAAAATCCAAAATATTCAAGCTATGCGTCATCGCCGAAGCCAGCGCAAGGCAAAACCCCACCAACGCCCCGCCAAACGACAAAGCGCACGCCACATTGCCTTGCTTAATCAAATGCAATTCGCGCGCGGGCGTAATCAGCAAATAAGTCAGCGAAAACAACACCGCCATCGCCACGCTGGCGAGCATATAACCGATGTATAACAGATAGTTAGCAATAGAAAGCGACATGGTTTGACTCCTGTGTAAACAATGGCGGGATTATGCCACATTATCCGCCCCGCCATGATGGATAACACAAAGGCAGCCTGAAAACGAGGTTTGACGTTTTCAGGCTGCCTTTGGCGTGGTTTATAAATTATTTATGATTGGCGCGGTAGTATTCCCATTCGTTCACTTCTTTGCCGTTAGAGAACACGCACATGCCGTATTCGTTGCCGTCTTTATCTTTGCGGTTTACCGATTTGCCGCCTTGCTGTTCGCAGAACACCGAAGCAGGATTTGCCATGCCGACCGCTTGCTCATTGTGCATCGCCGATTTTTTCGGATTATCCGTGCCCGCACAAGCCGACAACGCCATCGCAGCGAATAAAGGTAAAAACCAAATTTTTATTTCAAACCCCTTTCGTGGTTAAACAGTCAAACAAAACAAAGCGCGCATTGTAGCATTTCCCCGCCGTCGGATAAAAAGGGCAGGGCGCAGCGACACGCAATTCGTTATAATTCATCCCTTTTCCCAACCCACAACCCAAGAAACGCAAAATCATGACTTCAAAACGCAAAATTCTCGTAACCTCCGCCTTGCCCTATGCCAACGGCGCTATTCATCTGGGGCACATGGTAGAACACATCCAAACCGATATTTGGGTGCGCTTTCAAAAATCGCGCGGACACGAATGCTACTACTGCTGTGCCGACGACACCCACGGCACACCCATCATGCTCGCCGCCGAAAAACAAGGCATCACCCCCGAAGCGCTGATAGAAAAAACCCACGCCGAGCATCTTGCCGATTTCACAGGCTTTGGCATCGGCTACGACAACTACTACTCCACCCATTCGCCCGAAAACCAAACCCTATCCGAACAAATCTACCGCAGCCTGAAAGCCAACGGCAAAATTGTAAGCAAAACCATCAACCAGCTTTTTGACCCCGAAAAGCAAATGTTTCTGCCCGACCGCTTTGTGAAAGGCGAATGCCCCAAATGCCACGCCCAAGACCAATACGGCGACAATTGCGAAGTGTGCGGCACAACGTATGCCCCCACTGAACTCATCAAGCCCTATTCCGCCGTATCAGGCGCAACGCCCGTGTTGAAAGAAACCGAGCATTTCTTTTTTAAATTAAGCGATTGCGGCGACTATTTAAAACAATGGACAGCAGGCGAAACCAACGGACGCGCCCATTTGCAGCCCGAAGCGCTCAACAAAATGAACGAATGGCTGAAAGAGGGCGAGCTTTCCGACTGGGACATCAGCCGCGACGCGCCGTATTTTGGTTTCCAAATCCCCGATGCGCCGAACAAATATTTTTATGTGTGGCTGGATGCGCCTGTGGGCTATATGGCATCGTTTCAAAACCTGTGCGCGCGCAAAGGGTTGGATTTCAACGAATTTTTCGGCAAAGACAGCCAAACCGAGCTGTATCACTTTATCGGCAAAGATATTTTGTATTTCCACGCCCTGTTTTGGACAGCCATGCTGCAATACAGCGGGCATCGCGCCCCCAACGGCATTTTTGCGCACGGCTTTTTAACCGTGGATGGGCAGAAAATGTCTAAATCGCGCGGCACATTTATCACCGCGCGGTCGTATTTGGAACAAGGGCTCAACCCCGAATGGATGCGCTACTACATCGCCGCCAAGCTCAACAGCAAAATTGAAGACATCGATTTGAATTTACAAGACTTTATCGCCCGCGTAAACAGCGATTTGGTGGGCAAATATGTGAACATCGCCGCCCGCGCCGCAGGCTTTATCCACAAACGCTTTTCAGGCAGCCTCAAAGATGTGTCGGGCAGCGAAATCGTGAAGCACCTTGCCGCCGAAAGCGAACGCATCGCATCGTTATACGAAGAGCGCGAATACGGCAAAGCCTTGCGCGAAATCATGATTTTGGCGGATGTGGTCAATGAATATGTGGACGAAAACAAGCCGTGGGAGCTTGCCAAGCTGGAAGGCGCAGACAGCCGTTTGCACAAGGTGTGCAGCGAATTGATTAACGCATTCAAAATCTTAACGGTTTATTTATCGCCCGTTTTGCCGCGCGTTGCCGAGCAAGCCGCTGAATTTTTGGGCTTGGAAAAACTGGTGTGGGCAGATGCCGGGCGCACGCTGTCGGAAAACCATGTGATTAAGCCGTATCAACATTTGATGCAACGAGTGGAGGAAAAACAAGTGAACGATTTGATTGAAGCGAACAAACAAAACATCCAAGCCGCCGCGCAGCCTGAAAACCAAGGGCAGCCTGAAAACGGCTATGAGCCTGTTGCGCCGCAATGTAGCTTTGATGATTTTATGAAAGTGGATATGCGCGTGGCGAAAGTGTTGAACTGCGAAGCGGTGGAAGGCAGCACCAAGCTGTTGAAATTTAGCCTAGATTTCGGCTTTGAACAGCGCACGATTTTCTCGGGCATTGCCGCCAGCTACTCGAACCCTGCCGAATTGAACGGTACGATGGTGATTGCCATCGCCAACTTTGCCCCGCGCAAAATGGCGAAATTCGGCGTGTCCGAGGGGATGATTTTGAGCGCGGCGGATAAGGATGGGAAGCTGAAATTGCTGACGGTGCACGAGGGGGCGAAAGCGGGGGATAAGGTGGGTTGATTGACGGCGGTTGCGTCGCCTAGCCATTAAGGCAGCCTGAAAA
>CAJPSG010000230.1 GCA_905373195.1 Kingella oralis | reverse complement strand
CCAAGCCTTTGCCGCCTTCGGGCGAATAGACGATGTGCACGCCGTATGCCGCGCCAACCCGCCAAACTCGCTCCGCTGCTGCGCCAAGCCATGCAGCGCAACCAAGTTTCAGGCTGCCTGCACACAGGCTTATGGCTGGATGTCGGCACGCCCGAACGTTTAGCCGAAGCCGATAGCATTGTGCGCCAACGGTTTGAGATACGTTGAGGCAGCCTGAAAACAATAACCCATTTATCTTTTAGAAAAGGAATCCCCATGCTCTCCCAAGCCCACGCAACCGTCAAACAACTCATCGCCCAATTCCAAGCCCACTCATCCCACTACCTCTCGCCCAAATACCAAGAAGCCGAAGTGCGCGCCGACTTTATCGACAAACTCTTCACCGCGCTGGGCTGGGACGTGGCGCACGATTATCAGAAAAACCCCTACGCCCAAGAAGTCAAAGTGGAAAAAGCCCAACGCCAAGCCGATGCCGCATCGCAAAAACGCGCCGACTACGCCTTCTCCCTCGCCCCCGACTACAAAACCGTGCAGTTTTTCGTAGAAGCCAAAAAGCCCAGTTTAACCCTGCGCCAAAACCGCGACGGCTACTTCCAAACCGCCAAATACGGCTGGAACGCGCAAACAGGCGTATCCATCCTCACCGATTTTGAAGAAATCGTCATCATCGACTGCCGCGCCAAGCCCGACTTTGACACCATCCTGCAAAACGAATTGCGCTACTTCAAATACACCGACTTGCAAGACGAAGACACCTTCGCCGAGTTCTACTGGCTCTTCTCCCGCGAAGCCGTTGCCGCAGGCAACCTTGCCCGCTACATCGCCGATTTGCCCAAAGCCAAAGGCAGCGGCAAACAACTGCGCCTGCTCGGCGGACGCTACCTTTCCATCGACGACAGCTTTTTAAGCTACATCGACGACATCCGCCTGCACCTTGCCCAAGCCTTCTACCAAAACAACCCCGCGCTCAACTCCTACCAGCTCACCGAAGCCACCCAGCGCACCATCGACCGCCTAGTATTCATGCGCTTTTTGGAAGACAAACAAATTGAACCCGAAACCCTGCTCTACAACATCGCCAGCGCAGCCCACCCATGGGCAAAATTCATCACCGAATGCAAACGGCTAGACACCAAATACAACGGCATCGTCTTCAAACCCCACTTCATCGACCAAAACAGCTTTCTCGGCGCAGACGAAACCGCCTTCCGCGACATCGCCTCCGACCTAGACCACACCAACACCCCCTACGACTTCAACTACATCCCCGTCCACATCCTCGGCAGCATCTACGAGCGTTTTTTGGGCAACATCATCGCCATTGACAACGGCAAAGCCGCGATAGAACAAAAGCCCGAAGTACGCAAAGCAGGCGGCGTGTTCTACACCCCAAAATACATCGTGGACTACATCGTAGAAAACACAGTCGGCAAAATCATCGCAGGCAAAAACCCCGACTACATCACCAAGCTCAAATTCGCCGACATCGCCTGCGGCAGCGGCAGCTTCCTCATCGGCGTGTACGACTGCCTGCTGGACTACCACAAAAACTACTACAACCGCTATCCCGACAAAGCCAAATCCGCAGGCTGCCATTTTGACGAAGCCACAGGCACATGGGTACTCAGCATCAAACAAAAACAGCGCATCCTGCTCAACAACATCTACGGCGTGGACATAGACCTGCAAGCCACCGAAGTAACCCAGCTATCCCTGTTTTTAAAACTGCTGGAAGACGAAACCATGGCAAGCGCCAACGATATGCAAGTGCTGTTTGCCGACAAAATCCTGCCTAATTTAAGCAGCAACATCTGCTGCGGCAACTCCCTAATCGGCTACGAAATCATGGACATCATGGGCAACGAACTCGCCCAAGACGAAGACATCCGCCGCAAAATCAACCCCTTTGATTTTCAGGCTGCCTTTGCCAGCGTATTTGCCGCAGGCGGCTTTGATGCCATAGTGGGCAATCCGCCGTATGTAAAAGAGTACACCGACAAATCCGCCTTTACCCATGTCAAACAAGGGCATTTGGCGCATTACTATCAAGGCAAAATGGACTTATGGTATTTCTTTGCCTGCTACGCGCTGGACTTGCTCAAAGAAAAAGGACTACTCGGCTACATCGTGCCAAACAACTGGGTAAGCAACGCAGGCGCATTCATCCTGCGCAACAAAATCATCAACGACAGCAAAATCCGCACGCTGATTGATTTCAACGATTTTATGGTTTTTCAGGCTGCCTCAATCCAAACCATGATTATGCTGCTGGAACGCAACCGCCAAACAGACGGCTACACCTTCGATAACTATCTGCTGCAACAACAGGAAAAACACACCGCCGAAATCTTAGCGCACGATTTTTCAGGCAGCCTGAAAACGAGTGAAACGAGTTTCAGCGAAGCTAAAACAAGCGAAGCCAAAACAGACGAAACAAATTCTGACGAAGCAAAAACCATTTTCCGCCACGACAGCCCCAAAATCGTCCGCAAGGAATGGCAGGATAAATTTTTAAAATTTGGTGGCTCTGAAATTGAAACGGTATTAGATAAATTAAAACAAAAACAGAATTTCTATTTAAACGAAAAAATAGAAGTTGCGCAGGGCATTGTGCCTAACCCTGATATTCTTTCAAGAAAATCATATCTAAAATACTATGAAGATAAATCAGAGTACTTTATAGGACAACCAATTTTTGTAGTACCAAAAGATTATTTTTCAAACTTATCTGAAATTGAAAAAAGTTTTTTATGTCCACTATATGAACCGCATGAGTTAGACCGATTTTATTTTCCACAGCATCACAAAAAGGAAATCATATATCTAACCAAAAAGAATGAAACAAATGGAATTGACAATTTAATTAACCATTTACAGAAATTTAAAGAAGTAACAGGAGAACGCAGAGAAACCAAACAAGGAAAGTTAGCCAACTATCATTTACATTGGGCAAGAGACCAACGTTTCTTTGTTAAAGGAGAAAAAATTATTAGTGTTAGGAAATGTGCCAAACCAACCTTTTCATACACAAATGAAGCATGCTATGTGATGATGGCTTGCAATGTCATCAAATCTGAACGCATCAACCTGAAATACCTGCTCGGCTTGCTCAATTCCAACCTTGTCGCATTCTGGCTGCGCCACAAAGGCAAAATGCAAGGCAACAATTTCCAAGTGGACAAAGAACCGCTGCTGCAAATCCCGCTGGTAAAAACGGACAACCAAACGCTGCACAACGAAATCGTCAAACTGGTGGAACAACTGCTCGCCGCCCAGCCCAAAGCCCGCGCCGCCGTATCCGACAGCGACAAAAACTTCCACGAACGCTTTATCGCCAGCTTGGAGCAGCGCATCAACCAAGCCGTGTACCAAATCTACGGCTTAACCGCAGACGAAATCACGCTGATAGAAGCCGCAGCTTGATGCGCAAAGGCAGCCTGAAAAGGGCGGGCGCAAGAAAAACCGTGCGGGTTGGATGGCACGGT
>CAJPSG010000229.1 GCA_905373195.1 Kingella oralis | reverse complement strand
GAGCCAATCGGGCAGTTCGGCGGCGGTGTTCAGGCAGCCTGAAAATTCGTTTTTGGACGGCACAATAGAAGTGCAAGACGAAGGCAGCCAACTGCTGGTTCAACTGGTGGGCGCAAAACGCGGCGAAATTATCGTTGATTTTTGCGCAGGCGCAGGCGGCAAAACCCTCGCCATCGGCGCGCAAATGGCCAACAAAGGGCGCATCTACGCCTTTGACGTTTCCGAAAAACGCCTCGCCAACCTCAAACCGCGCATGACCCGCGCAGGCTTAACCAACATCCACCCCGAAAAAATCCACAGCGAAACCGACCCCCATATCGCAAGGCTCGCCGGCAAAGCCGACCGCGTATTGGTGGACGCGCCCTGCTCAGGCTTGGGCACGCTGCGCCGCAACCCCGACCTCAAATACCGCCAATCCCCCGAAACCCTAGCCAACTTGCAAACCCAGCAACAAAACATCCTAAACGCCGCCGCGCAGCTCGTGCGCGCAGGCGGGCGGCTGGTTTACGCCACATGCAGCATCCTGCCCGAAGAAAACGAACAACAAGCCGAACGCTTTTTGCACAACCACCCCGACTTTGAACTGCTAGATTGCAGCGAACTGCTCGCCGCGCAAAAAATCCCCCTCAACACAGGCAAATACCTGCGCCTAGACACCGCCCGACACCACACCGACGGCTTTTTCGCCGCTGTGTTCCAGCGCAAAGGGGCGTAATCCCATTTTAGCTTTGCAACTCCGCTGCGCTACGCAGGCTGCCTATGGTTTGCCGCATTCATTTACCACATTTAGGCAGCCTGAAACCACCTATCCCATCCACTCCACGCCATCAAACACCATGACCACCCCCACCCTAAAACACCAACTCGCCGCCGCCCAACAATTTGCCGCCGAATGGCAACACACCACCGATGAACGCCGCGAAAAAGACAGCTTCTGGAACGACTTTTTCGCCATCTTCGGCATGAACCGCAAAAAATACGCCAGCTTCGAATACCCCGTCAAAGACGAACACGGCAACACCCAATTCATCGACATCTTCTATAAAGGCGTATTTCTTGCCGAACACAAATCCGCCAAAAAAAACCTCGCCACCGCCCGCGAGCAAGCCGAACGCTACATCCGCGAAATCGCCCGCACCCTGCCCGCCAAAGACCTGCCCGAGTTCTACGCCGTATCCGACTTCGCCCAATTTCACCTCTATCGCCGCGAGCCGATAGAAGGCGCAGAAAACCAATGGCAATTCCCCCTATCCGAGCTGCCGCAACACATAGAACGCGGCGTATTCCAATTTATGCTTGGGCTGGAAGGCAAAATCCGCGCCGCCCAAGCCGAAGCCAACATCCGCGCTGCCGAAATCATCGGCAAGCTCCACGACGCATTTCGCGCTGCCCAAATCTACAACCCACACGAACTGCGCCTTTTCATCACCCGCCTGCTGTTTCTCTTTTTTGCCGACGACAGCCTCGTTTTCGCCCGCAACTATTTATTTGAAGACTTTATCGCAGGGCAGCGCGACACCAGCGAGCTAGGCTTGCACATCAACAGCCTGTTTGAAGCCCTCAACACCCCCAACGAAAAATGGAGCAACCGCCAAAAAACCGCCTTTGCAGGCTTTGAATATGTAAACGGCGGGCTGTTTGCCGACCGCCTTGGCGAATTTGAATTCACCCCCAAGCTACGCCAGCAGCTAGAAACCGCCTGCCGCTTTGATTGGAGCGGCATCTCCCCCGAAATCTTCGGCACGCTGTTTCAATCCGTAATGAACAGCGAAGAACGCCGCGAAGCAGGCGCGCACTACACCGAAGCCGACAACATAGAAAAAGTCATCAACAGCCTGTTTTTAAACGACCTCAAAGCCGAATTTGCCGCCATCCAAAAAACCAAATCCCCCAAAACCCAAACCAGCCAGCTCAACACCTTCTACCGCAAACTCCAATCCCTGCGCTTTCTAGACCCCGCCTGCGGCTGCGGCAACTTCCTGATTGTTGCCTACGACCACCTGCGCCAGCTAGAAGACGATGTTATCGCCGAAATCCTCGCCAGCAACAACAACGACCTTTTCGGCGGCGACCAAGCCGTGCAATGCCATCTCAACCAATTTCACGGCATAGAAATCGACGAATTTGCCAGCATGATCGCCCGCGTTGCTATGTGGCTAAAAAACCACCAATGCAACAGGCGCACCTACAACCGCTTTGCAGGCAACATCCGCTGCGAAACCCTGCCGCTCAAAGACGAAGCCCATATTCTCAACGCCAATTCTTTGCGCACCGAATGGGCGCGCGCCGACTACATCCTCGGCAACCCGCCCTTTATCGGCAAAACCTACCAAACCGCCGAGCAAAAAGCCGATATGAAAGCCATCTGCGGACACCTCAAAAACTACGCCAGCCTAGACTATGTGTGCGCATGGTATGTCAAAGCCGCCGCCCTCTTTGCCAGCGCACACCAACACAGCGGCAAACCCATCGCCTGCGGCTTTGTTTCCACCAACTCCATCACCCAAGGCGAGCAAGTTCCCATCCTATGGCAGCCCCTGCTATCAGGCAGCCTGAAAATCCATTTTGCCCACCGCACCTTCCAATGGACATCCGCCGCCTCAGGCAAAGCCGCCGTGCATTGCGTGATTATCGGCATCACCTCGCGCAGCCGCGAACCCCGAGAAACCGCCCTGTTTGACTATCCCGATATTAAAGGGCAGCCTGAAAAACACCTTGTCCAACAAATTAACCCCTATTTGATTGAAGCAGACGACAGCTTGATTGTAGAAAAACGCAAAGCCCAAATTTCGGGCGAAACGCTTATGACACGCGGCAGCCAAGCAACAGACGGGGGCAATTTATTGATGAAAACCGAAGAGAAAAACGCCCTCATCGCCACCGAACCTTTGGCAGAAAAATACATTCGCCCATTTTTGATGGGAGACGAATTTATCAACGGCATGGAACGCTGGTGCTTATGGTTTGCCGATTGCGATTTAGTAGAACTGAATAACGATTTGCAAAAAATGCCGCAAGTTGCCCAGCGATTGGCAGGCGTGAAAAAAATGCGCGAAGACAGCACCAAAGCCGCCACGCAAAAACAAGCCACCACGCCCCATTTGTTTACCGAAATTAGGCAGCCTGAAAATAATTATCTTGCCATTCCCAAAGTGTCTTCTGAAAACCGCGCCTACATTCCGATTGATTTTTTGGATGCTCATACCATTTGCGGCGACAAGGTTTATTACATTCCCAACGCCAGCTTGTATCACTTTGGCATGCTCATGTCCGCCATGCACAACGCCTTTATGCGCACCGTAGCAGGGCGGTTAGAGAGCCGTTACAGCTATTCCAACACCATCGTGTACAACAACTTCCCCTTCCCATTTACCGCCGCCGAACGCACCGCCGAGCCATTGCCCGCCAAAATCAAAAAACACATTGATGCCATCACCGCCGCCGCCCAAAAAGTGCTAGACGTGCGCCAAACCTACCGCCAAGCCGCCCGCAACAAAGGGCGCACCC
>CAJPSG010000228.1 GCA_905373195.1 Kingella oralis | reverse complement strand
GATTTTTAAGATGCTGTTTTAGCTTCGCTGAAACTCGCTCCGCTCGTTTTCAGGCTGCCTTTGCATTGGCGGATAGACGAGTATGGGGTGTGGTTTTGCCATGTATCATTGGACAATAAGCCGTTGCCGCCCCACAGCGTGTGATAAAGGCAGCCTGAAAAACAGTTTGACCCATTTTCAGGCTGCCTTTGCGTAGATGAATGTTGTGCAGACGATTTAAATTGCCGCTTTCAGTTCGCGCACCAATGCGCCCACCGCTTGCGCTTCGTGGTTCGGATGCGTTTCCACTTCTTTCACAATGCGACTACCCACAATCACGGCATCGGCAACGGCGGCGATTTTGGCGGCGCTGGCGGCATCGCTGATGCCGAAGCCCACGCCAATCGGCAGCTTGATGTGTTGGCGCAGCACGGCGATTTTGGCGGCAACTTCGTTGGTGTCTAGTTGCGCCGAGCCGGTTACGCCTTTGAGCGAAACGTAGTACACAAAGCCGCTGGCGTGTCGGGCGATGGCTTGCATCCGCGCTTCGCTGGTGGTGGGGGCAACGAGGAAAATGTTGTCAATATTGCGCTGCGCGAGCGCGGTTTGGAGCGGGGTGATGGTTTCAATGGGGTCGTCCACGGTAAGCACGCCGTCCACGCCTGCTTCGGCGGCGGCTTGGGCAAAGGCTTCGTAGCCCATTTTGTGCACGGGGTTTAAATAGCCCATTAGCACAACGGGGGTGTGGGCGTTGCTTTGGCGAAATTGTTTTACGGTTGCCAGCACGTCGCGCAGGGAAACGTGTTGCGCGAGGGCGCGTTCTACGGCGCGTTGGATGGTGGGGCCGTCTGCCATTGGGTCGGAAAAGGGGATGCCGAGTTCAATGATGTCTGCGCCGTTTTCTGCCATGCTGTGCATCATGGCGAGGGTGGTGGCGAGATTGGGGTCGCCTGCGGTGATGTAGGCAATCAGGGCTTTTTGCTTGCCCAGTTGGGCGAAGGTGGAGGCGATGCGGCTCATGGTGGGGCTTTCTGTGAGGATGGATAGGGAAGGGCGGATTATAGCAGGCTGAAAATGGGGAAACGAGTTTCAGGCTGCCTCAATAGGGCACGATACGGTGTTTTTGTTTTTTAAGAATGGAATGCGATGACGAAACGAAATCAATGGTTGCTAGCGGGTGTGTTGCTGCTGGTATTTGCGGTGGCAAAGTTGGCGATGCTGGGCTGGTGGCAGAGTAGGCAGCCTGAAAACGGGGCGGCGGCGGTGCAATGCGATGTGTTGGCGGCGGGTTGCCCGTTTTTGCAGGGGGCAACGCTGCGGCTGCGTGGTTTAATCGGCACCAAATCGGCGTTTACCATAGAAGCGGTGGGCGTGCCCAGTGGCGTGCAATCGCTGTCGGCTTCGTTTCGCATGGATGGCATGGAGATGGGGTTTAACCGTTTTGATTTGGCGAAACAGGCGGATGGAAGCTGGCGGGCAGAGCGGGTGTATTTGCCGCTGTGCACGGCGGGGCGGCATGATTGGGTGGTGGTGTGGCAGGCGGATGGGGTGGCGTTTCAGGCTGCTTTTAGGACGGAGTAGGGGAGGCAGCCTGAAACTTTTGGAAAACCTGCAACCGATGGAGTGTCGGCGGCTCGCCGACATTTTGCCAGCCAACAAAGCTATGGTGATTTACTATTTGGCGACGAGCCGTCGCCGTTCCATTTTGGTTTTCAGGCTGCCGTTGGCATTTTGCAAAAGTCGCAGCCTGAAATGAGAGGTAGTGGTGTTCAACGCGAAATGGCGTGGTACGCTGATTGGTTGCGCAATAGGCAGCCTGAAACGCGAATTAAGCGATTTTAGCTTTGCAGAAGCTCGTCAATTCGTTTTCAGGCTGCCTCATCTATTGCTTTATCCAGCGTGCGACATTCGGGAAACTCGGCAACCACGCGCCGCGCCAGCTTATCGGGCAAGCCAATAAACAGTGTGCAAGTGCTGTCCCAGCAGACGATTTCAAACAAGGCTTGCGGATGCTGCGGCTGGACGTTTAACGACCAAAAGGTGGGGCTTTCGGCATCGGGCAAAATGCCCAAATCAATTTCGGCATCAGGTGCAAAGGCGGAAAACACGCCCCAAATGTATTGTTGATGCGGGCGTTCGCGCAGCAAACGTTCCAATTCTGCACCATCAAAAATGGATGGGTCGGCAAAAGGGTTGTCCCAGCATTCAATATGATTAACCAACCAACGATGTTGGCGGCAAGTCTCCCAGCCCAAAACCGCCATCATCCAAGTCATGCTGGTGTAATAGCGGATGCTGGGCTCGCCGTCTAAAATCAGGTTGTGAGTGGCTTGCGCGGGCAAGGGCGCAGCCAGCGCGTAGGGCGATGGCGTGGCGGGGATGGCTGCGCTGCGGATGGGCTGCTGCATGATTTGATGCCAAGTGGCATCGGCTTGGATTTCGTTTTCAGGCTGCTGGGCTGTCATTTGGTTACTCCTTATGTTTACTCAAATAGGCAGCCTGAAAACAGGTTTAATCCCCTTTTCAGGCTGCCTATCGCGTGCTTACCGTTTGTTTAACTTCGCCGATAGCCAGTTGCCCACGCTTTGAATAATGACCACCATCACGGTAAGCAGCAGCACCACCGCCGCCATCACATCAGGCATATAGCGTTTATGCCCGTAGTTAATGCCCAAATTGCCGACACCGCCGCCGCCGATTAAGCCTGCTGCTGCGCTTTCGCCCAAAATGGCAATCATCAAAATGGTGATGCTCAACACCAAGCCCGAACGCGCTTCGGACAGCAACACTTTAAAAATAATCGTGCGCGGCGATGCACCCATCGCTTGCGCTGCTTCCACCACGCCACGCGGCACTTCTTTTAGGTTTTGCTCCACCAGCCGCGCAAAATAAAAGCTGGCGGCAATGCTCAGCGACACGCTGGCAGCGAGTGGCCCAAACGATGTGCCAACAATAGCGCGAGCGAGCGGCATCACCACAATCATCAAAATCACAAATGGAAACGAGCGCATAAAGCTCACCAGCGTGCCCAGAATGCGGTGAACAGGGCGGTTGTCAAAGATTTGCCCATGCGCGGTGGTGTACAGCCAGATGCCGAGCAATCCACCTACAATGATGGCTACGACGGACGATACGCTTACCATAATCAGCGTTTCGCCGAGGGCTTGGTAGAACTCGGGGAGTAGGGATTTAAGGTTGTCTAGGGAGAATGAAGTCATGGTTGGGGTCTCGTGGAGTGGTTTATTGGAAGGCAGCCTGAAAAAAGGGTAGGGCGTGCCATTGGTTTGGGTTTGCGAACAGCGTTTCAGGCTGCCTAATCAGTATCGCCAGAGGCAGCCTGAAACAATGATTGGCACACCGCGCTAATCATCGCGCAACAATTCGCGCCCAATCTCCGACTGCGCCAAAATCACGCCGTCTTTCACATCCGCCACTTCCAGCAGCTTGCCCGAATGCAGCAGCGCGGTGCGGTGGCACAGCTTGCGGATGACGCTCATTTCGTGGGTAACAATCACGATGGTTACGTTAA
>CAJPSG010000227.1 GCA_905373195.1 Kingella oralis | reverse complement strand
TTTTCAGGCTGCCTATATAATCCCGCGTAAATCAATCCGAAAACCACATTCATGAAACTCTTTCAACGCATCTTCGCCACCTTTTGCATGGTCATCATTTGCGGCATTTTTGTTGCCAGCTTTGCCTTTTGGGTGATTCAAAATCGCCTATCCGAAACCCACACCCAGCAAGCGCGCAACATGGAAACCGCCTTGCTCGCCAACGCGCTGGTAACCTTCCAAACCCAAGGCGCGCAAGCCACGCGCGAGCTGTTGCAACGCTGGCAAACGCCCGCCGCGCAAAATATCTACATCATCACAAGCAGCACGGGGGCAGACATTCTCAATCGCACCATCCCCGCCGATGAAATCGCCCACGCCTACGATTTTGCCATCAAAAACCCATCATCCAATCAATCGCTTATCTATCTTGACCCCTACGGCGAAGAGTATCTGTTTTTCATCCGCAATTTTGACAAGCCGCGCATAGAACGCCTGCCCACCTTTATGATTCCAGGCTTGCCTATCGCCCCCGTGTGGCACGAATTTATCGTATTTGGTGGTGTGCTCGCTATTGGCTTGCTGCTGGCGTATATCCTTGCCAGCAATATTTCCAAGCCCATCCGCATTTTGGAACACGGCATGAACCGCCTTGCCGCAGGCGAATTGGATGCCCGTGTGTCGCAACAGCTTGACGACCGCAAAGATGAACTCTCCAACCTCGGCATCCAATTTGACAAAATGGCGGCGCAGCTGCAACAACTGGTGGCGAAAGAACGCCATTTGCTGCATCACGTTTCCCACGAAATGCGCTCGCCGCTTGCCCGCATGCAAGCCATTGTGGGGCTGATTCAAGCCCGCCCCGAAAAGCAAGCCGAATACATCACGCGGCTGGAAAACGAACTCACCCGCATGGACGACCTTGTGGGCGAGCTGCTCACCCTATCGCGCCTAGAAACCGCCAACATCCCCATGGAAAAAGAGCCGCTGGCGATTGTGCCGTTTATGCAGCAACTGATTGAAGACAGCCAAGACGTTGCCGCGCAAAACAACGACACCCTGCTGCTGGACACAGGCAGCCTGAAACCCACCACCAAGCTAGAAGCCAACGAAAGCTATCTGTATCGCGCGTTTGATAACGTGATTCGCAACGCCATGAAATACAGCCCGCAAGGCAGCACCATCCGCGTTATCCTGCACGAAGACCGCCGCAACATCCACATCGTCATCATCGACAACGGGCCGGGCATCAAACCCGAGCAGTTGCCGCACATCTTCACCGCGTTTTACCGCGCCGACAGCAGCAACAACACCTCGGGCACAGGCTTGGGGCTGGCGATTACCAAACACATCGCCGAGCAACACCACGGCAAACTCATCGCCGAAAACGTGAAACCCAACGGCTTGAAAATGCACTTTATCCTGCCCAAACTTGGCAAGCAAAAAGCCCCCAAAAAAGACAACCACGAACACGCCGAAAGCAACCATTAGGCAGCCTGAAAACCGCATTTGCCCTGTTTGACGGTTTTCACGCTTTTCAGGCTGCCTCAAACACGCCGCCCCGCGCATCACAAACCTTATCCAATCCCCAAAATCCCAAAAGGAACGCGCCATGTATTTTCTCCTTTCCCCCGCCAAAAACCTCAACGAAAGCCACGAGTTCACCCCCAAGTTTTATTCCACCCCGCCCCTGCTCAACCACGCCCAAGAGCTGATGCACACCCTGCGCCAACTCGCCCCCCAAGAAATCGCCGAGCTGATGCACGTTTCCGACAAAATCGCCCTGCTCAACACCGAGCGCAACCAAAACTGGCAACTCCCGTTCACCCCCGACAACGCCAAACTCGCCCTCTATCTGTTTAACGGCGACGTGTACGACGGCATCGCCGCCCGCAGCCTTGCCGAAGAACACATCAGCTACATCCACAACCACGTTCGCATCCTATCGGGGCTATACGGCATCCTGCGCCCGCTGGATTTAATGCAGCCTTACCGCCTAGAAATGAGCACCGCCCTTGCCAACCCGCGCGGCAAAAATCTCTACGAATTTTGGGGCGACATCATCACCGAGCGGCTCAACAGCACACTGCAATGCGCCGAAGACAACATCGTTATCAACCTCGCCTCGCAAGAATACTTCAAAGCCATCCAGCCCAAAAAACTTAACGCCCGCATCATTACCCCCGTGTTCCAAGACGAAAAAGACGGCAAATACAAAATCATCAGCTTTTACGCCAAACGCGCCCGAGGCTTAATGGTGCGCTACGCCGCGCAACACGCCATAGAAAACGCCGAGCAGTTGAAAAACTTTGACCTAGACGGCTACCAATACAACGCTGTCGCTTCCAATGACAATGAATGGGTGTTTCAACGCCGCGCGCAGGATAAGGCAGCCTGAAAACCCATAACTGCCGTTATTCCCGCGCAGGCGGGAATCTTGATTGTGTTAAGCAATGCTTTGAGCCGTTTGACCCCAAAGGCAGCCTGAAACGAGTGAAGCCCACAACCCACGCTTCCCACTCCATTTTCAGGCTGCCTCACTGTTGCGCCCATCACTCAATCCCCATCCCCGCCACCCAATAGGCAGCCTGAAAACGTTAATCAATGCTAAAATTCGTTAATTCCCCAATCGCCCCAAAAAAGGGAACGAAATCATGGCAAAACAATACGATGTCGTCATCATCGGCGCAGGATCCGCAGGCTCAATCGCTGCCCTACTGCTTCGGCAACAAGGATTCAGCGTTTGCGTGATAGAAAAGCAACATTTCCCGCGCTATGTGGTCGGCGAAAGCCTATTGCCGCTGGGCATGGACGTGCTAGAAGAAGCAGGCGTGTTGCACATCATCGAAAACGAACCCTTCCAGCTCAAAAACGGCATCGCCTTCACCTACCAAAACCACTACACCGCCTTTGATTTCCGCCACAAACACGGCAAAGGCAAAAGTTTCGCCCTGCAAGTAGACCGCGCCCGTTTTGACCACATCCTCATCCTGCAAGCGCAACAACACGGCGCAGATGTTCACTTTGGCGAAACCGTTATCAGCATGGACAACAGCGCCGCCCCCGTGCAACTCAAAATCCAACAAAACAGCGGCATCCAATACGACCTACACGCCCATTTCGTGCTAGATGCCAGCGGCTACTTCCGCGCCGTGCCCCGCCTGCTCGGCTGGGAAATCACCCAAGGCATCACCCAACACAACGTCTATCACACCCAAATCAACGACCGCATCACCCACCCCAAATTTGACCGCAACAAAAACCTCATCGCCGTGCACCCCGAATACCGCGATATTTGGATGTGGTTGATTCCATTGGATAACCAACGCAGCTCCGTAGGGCTAGTGGGGCAAGCCAAATATTTCAAACAAGCCGAAGACAAAGCAGGCAAGCTGCTCGGCGCATCCGAATTGCTGAAAAAATATTTCAGCGAAGTCCCCCTGTTCCAAAAAATCATGCCGCACGCCAACTGGGACAACGGCTTCCCGTTCTACTACATCCCCTCCTACTCCGCAGGCGTAAAAGCCAACTACG
>CAJPSG010000226.1 GCA_905373195.1 Kingella oralis | reverse complement strand
ATCCAAATCCGCCCCATCACCCGCTATCAACATAGCAACCTTGTCCCCACCCAAGACACCCTCGCGCAAGAAGCCCCCATCGCCCTTGTGTACAACGGCATCTCCCACGCCGTCATCATGGCAACACCACAAGACATTTCTCAGCTCGCGCTCGGGTTCAGCATTAGCGAACACATCCTGCAACGCCCCAGCCAGCTTTACGACAGCGAAATCGTCCACACCCCCAACGGCATAGAAGCCCGCCTAGAAATCGCCAGCGAATGCTTTGCCCAGCTCAAACAACGCCGCCGCACGCTCAACGGACGCACAGGCTGCGGGCTTTGCGGCATAGACAGCCTCGCCGCCGCCCAGCCCAACATCGCCCCCGTAACACGCAGCCTGAAAATCCCCGCCGCCCACATCAACCAAGCCCTCACCCAATTCAACCAACACCAGCCCCTGCGCCAGCAAACAGGCAGCCTACACGCCGCCGCGTGGGTGGTTAGCAGCCAAATCCAAGCCAGCTATGAAGACATCGGGCGACACAACGCGCTAGACAAACTCATCGGGCATCTCGTGCAACAAGCCGCCGACACCCAACAAGGCTGGCTACTGCTATCCAGCCGCGCCAGCTACGAAATGATCGCCAAAGCCGCCAGCATCGGCATTCACACCATTGTTGCCGTCTCCGCCGCCACCGCACTTGCCGCCCAAATCGCCGAACAAGCCCACATCACCCTAATCGGCTTTGCCAAACCTGAAAAATTCACCATCTACACCCATCCGCAATACATCGCAGCCTAACCATTTAGGCAGCCTGAAAACCCCAAACCAAGGAGCGCATCATGTCATTTTTCCGCAAACTATTCGGACATCAGCAACCGATGGACTGGAAAGCCTTTGTTGATTACTACACCGACTACGCCGCCCAACAGCTTGGGCAGCCCGTAGAAATAGAATGGGGCGACGATATGGAACAAACCACCATCCGCCTGCCCAATGGACAAGGCGGCAGCATGGCGGGCTATTTGGGCAATCTCTACGCGCAATATTGCCAAAGCCCCAGCGACTTAGAAGACCTTGTTACCACAGCCCTTGCCGCAGTGATGGAGACCATCAACAACGAACAACCCAGCGACATCAAAGCCCATATTTTTCCTGTCCTCAAAAACAGAGAATGGTTGGCATACCACCACGAACAAGTGCAGCAAGCCTACCCCGACGACGCGATAAAAGGCGACCTGCTGCATACACCAATGGTGGGCGATTTGGTACTTATCTACGCATTAGATTTAGACAACAGCATCCGTTATCTCACAGAAAAAGACTTGCAAGAACAGAAAATTGCCCTTGAAGACCTGCTTGATTTGGCATTAAATAATTTTTCTGACTACCTTCAAGCACTCGTCAGCATTGAACCGTTTGAGGGCAACGACAACCTTGTCCTGTTTTTGCTAGACAACATATACGATGCCAGCCTACTGCTTTTTGTGAGCGATTTGCTAAATGCTGCCAAGCTGCCTTTTGCCAACGATTGCATCTGCGCCATCCCCACACGCGGAACCTTTCTTGCCTGCGCTGCCAACGACCCCGATTCCATTGCCGAAATGCGCTTTATAGCAGCAGGATTTGCTGAGGAATCCCCCTATCGCGTATCCGATTACCTCTACCGCGTAACCAACGGCAACATTACCCCGTATGACGAAATGCCAACACAACATTAGGCAGCCTGAAACCTTTGCAAAATCTAAGTAGGTTGGGCATTTATGCCCGACCTACTGATAGACTACACTGTATAACGAAATGCTAATGCAGTATTAAGCATGAGGCAGCCTGAAACCCCATTTCAGGCTGCCTCACACACCCCAAAGGAACCCACCATGACCCCCAAACAAATCCAAAGCAAACCCTTCTTCTACAAACCCTTCTACATCCCCCCCAAAGCCGACCTCTTCGCCCAACGCGCCACCCGCTTCCAAGAACTCGCCCAACAAGACCCCTCCTCATGGCACGACTACCTCACCATCATGGCAAATCTCGCCCAAGCCCAGCAGCACGCCCTAGACCAATACCCAAGGCAGCCTGAAAACACCCCCAGCCAAACCCCTGCCATCCCCCCGCACACCATCAGCAGCCTGAAAATCATCATCCAGCACATCGCCCCCACTCTAGCCGAAGCCACCCAAGCCACCCTACAAACCCTGTTGCACACCCCCGAAGCCGAGCTGCACGCCATCGCCGAGCGCATCCTACAAGGCACCACCCCCGAACACGAAAAACCCTACCAAATCTGGCTACACGCCGCCCTACAAGTCGCCTATACCGCCCAAGCCCAACAACAAAGCGACGACACCATCCCCCCCCAAGACGACCGCGCCCACTGCCCAAACTGCGGCAACGAAGCCATCGCCTCCATCATCCTCAGCGGCGGCGATTGGGATGGACTGCGCTACCAACACTGCCCCCTATGCAACAGCCAATGGAACGCCCTGCGCGCCAAATGCACCTACTGCGGCGACCAATCCGCCATCTCCCACCAACAAATCGACAACCCCCAAGCCCCCGCCGTTTACCAAGGCGCACGCGCCGAATGCTGCGGCAAATGCCATCACTACCGCAAAGTCTTCCTGCACAGCCAACAACGCCACGCCGACCCCGTCGCCGACGACCTCGCCAGCCTCGCCCTAGACATCCTAATCGCCGAACAAAACGAATACACCCGCGGCGGACATAACCCCTTTTGGCTAGAAGACTAAACGCATTTTCAGGCTGCCTCATTGCATCAACAAAGGCAGCCTGAAAATACAATCAAACAACATCAGCAGGGCGCGTGGCTCTACTACGCACCATTCATTCAACCTTGCCAAACAACACGTAAACACATTCACACAGCCTACACGCTTTTCAGGCTGCCTCATCACAACAAAAGGCAGCCTGAAACCCATTTCCCGTCCCCAATCCCCAAGGCACGTCACCCCATGCAAAATAAAAAATTTTGGCTAATCATCCTATTAACCCTCGCCGCCGCCTGCCAAAGTGCCACCCCCAAAAAAGGAACAAAAAATGCTAGAAAAAATGCTCAACATCCAAGCAGGCATGAGCCGCGAGCAAGTCAAACAATATTGGCACATGGCAAACGTGGAAAACCCCGAAGCCGCAGTCAGCCACTACCGCTTCATCCACAACGGGCACGCCTGCCAATTTGATTTCTACTTCAACGGCAACACGCTAGAAAAATGGTGGACAGAAGACCCCTATTGCCTCGCCCTCATCCGCCGCAAAGAAGCCCTGCCCCGCCCAGTTGAAACCCGCAAAAAATAACTTTCTACGGAGTTCCCATGAAAACAGCGCAATACAAAATTCTCACCCTAGCCGTGCTTACCGCCCTGCTCTCCGCTTGCAGCGGCGGAGGGGGCGGCAGCGGTTCCGACATCCGCCCCGATTACAACGGCGGCAGCAATGGCGGCAACGCAGGCAACAACAACCGCCCTGTTTCAGGCACATGGCAAGCCGCCGCCGCTGCCGATAAAGCCGAAGCCC